>JBKSUH010000036.1:0-15559 GCA_047233565.1 Alistipes sp. | reverse complement strand
CGGCCCTGCCTCCGGGCATTCCGGACGGCGCTGCTATTTCGTTGCGGTTATCTCTTCCAACAGGTGTCCGAAATCCTCACCCGGTGCGGGCTTGTACACCGCGAACCCCAGCGCCTGCGCCGCGTCCACATTCTTCTGCCCGTCGTCGATGAAGAGTGTTTGCGCGGGGACGATGCCGCTGTCGGCGATCACCTTGCGGAAGATCGCCTCCGAGGGTTTCAGCTCGCGCAGTTCGTAGGAGAGGTATACCTTGTCGAAATAGTCGTCCATCGTGTGCCCGTCGGCCGTGAATTCGCCGCGGATGACCTCCATCGACGCCGGGTTGTTGTTCGAAGTACGCAGGTGCGGACGCCCGCGCGGCAGCGCTATCTGCCGCAGTTTGGCGACCGGAATCCCCACCAGAAATGGCTGTACGCCGGCGATTTCGGTCGGTCACTCGGGCTGCCCGACAGCCGGCGCATTCGTCGCAGGCTTCGGAACGAAATGTCGCCCTGCTCCAGCCGTCCGATCATCTCGGCGGGATAGTAGGGATTGATAAGGTCGGCGCACGGCATCAATGCCGAGGCTCGGAAGGTCCGGGTGCAAGGTCTATGTTTAATCGACCAGCACGCCTCCAGGCCGCCGACGCCGGTTTGATTGTATTCATAATTTATTGTTTACCGTGCTCGAAAAGAGCCTATTTCTGGAATCGCATCGTGAACCTGCGGATCGGCCGCAGCACCCACATCGGCAATCTTGCAGGGAATCCACCCGGTTCCACCAGTCGGGCACGATGCACCGGCGCCCGCCACAAAGCCGCAGTCCCCGCCGCGCGCAGTCGGGCGTGATAAGCACGCCGAGCCGTGCCGATGCGCTGCCAGCGGGGCGTCAGTCCGTAAAGGTCGGTCGCCACCCGCCGGACAAACCGCCGTGACGCGGATGCCGCTCGCGCACCTCTTGGCGAAGCCACGGAGAACGAGCGCATGTAGGCTTTCGAGGCGCTGTATAGCGCCAGCCCCGGGAACGGCATCCACAGCGAGTAGGACGACATGTTGAGGATGTGCCCCCGCACGCCGCGGCGTACCATGTCCGCGGCGAAGAGGCGGCATAGCTGCGTGACGGTCAGGTCGTGCAGCAGGATGATGCGCTCGATGCGCTCCGCCGGCGTGGCGAGGATGTCGCAGAACGAGAATATCCCGGCGTTGTTGATCACCACGTCGATGGCGGCCCTTCGCGCGCCGGCCTCCCAACTCCGCAGCGGCTTCGATGCGCGCCAGTCGATCTCCACGACCGACCTCGGGCCGGAAGGCGGCGGGGGAGCGTTCGCCCGCCGCCGGCGCTCCCGGCCACGGCTTCTCCAGCGGCGCGGCGGTTGCCGCCAGCACCAGGGTAGCCCAGCGCCGCCAGCCGCAGGGCGTAACAGCGTCCGATGCCCGACCCGGCTCCGTGACCAGCGCCCAGGCGCTTCCGGGGCGACGGCTCCCCGCCGGCCGACGCTGCGGCCGCTTCCGGAAACCCTGCGGGCGGGGCGCGCGCTCCCGCCGGGATATTCTTGCTTTCATCGGGAGGCGTTTGAGTTCTTCGACGATCCGTCGCGGAGTGGTGCCGTCGCAATGCTTGCAGCACTTCATGTCCACCGAGTACATCCGCGCGATGCAGTAGTTGCGTGGTCGCAGGCGCTTCGGGTCGCCGCGTCGCCCTCCGGAGCTTGCGACGAACGAGGGTCGTTGACCAGCGCCCGCGCCATCTGCACCAGTTCGAATCCCGAGTCCAGCGCTCGGTCAATGCCTTCGCGCTGACGAGCCCCCGACGTAGATCAGCGGGCCTTCAGGGCGGCGCGGAATTTCTTGGCGTCCTCGAGAAATAACACTCCTCGAAGGGGAACTGTTTTATCATAAAGGGACCGCACCAGCGGATGAGTAGCGCAGCCACAGCGGCGAGTAGTAGCTCATGGTGTAGATCGGATCAGCCCCCGCATGACGGCCATCGGGGCCTTCGAGACGAACCCGCCCGAGAGGACGATGCCGTCCACGCCGAACGATCGATCTTTGGCGATCTCGAGCTCTCGGGGATTTCAATGCCCCCTTTGAAGCCGTCGTACATGTTGTGCTTCACCAGACGCCATGCCGTCGCCCGGGGCCTCCACGGCTCCCCAGACACATCCGCATGAAGCGCATCCTGTTTTCCAAAGTCCCGCCGTATTCGTCTTTCCGGTGATTGGTGTAGGGCGAGAGGAACTGCGAGATCAGGTAGCCGTGCCCGGCATGTACCTCCACCGAGTCGAACCCCGCGTCGTGCGCGGTGTGGACGGCCTTCCCGAAATCCCGTGCCACCTGCGCGATCTCGTCCTTGCGCATACCCCGCACGGGGGTGTAGGCATAGAGGTTGAACCCCGTCGACGCGCCGATCGGGATCTGCCCGGCGGTCGTCAAATGGGTCATGTTGCCGCAGTGCCCGATCTGAATTCCGCCGCCGCGCCTTCGCGGTGCACGGCGTCGGTGATGTCGCGCAGCCCCGGCACGATTTCGGGCCGCAGCCACAGCTGCTTGTCGAACGAAAGCCCGCTGCGGCAGACCGCCGCATAGGCCAGCGTGGTCATGCCCACGCCGCCGCGGGCCACCGATACGTGGTACTCCTTCAACTGCTGCGTCGGGCCGAAATGGCGGCCCATCGACTCGAACGCCGCCGAGCGTATCGTGCGGTTGCGCAGCGTTACGGGGCCTAACTTATAGGGGTGAAAGCGATGACATGGTAGGTCATAATGAAAGGTATGATCTTTTTTCGTTTCAGCGCCGTGAATTCCTTCCCGAACTCTTGGGCGTAACGCTTGTAGAGCGATGCCGCACGGGGCGCGAGGTTGGCGAACGTCCACCAGGCGAATACCGCCCCGGCCCACGACCACGAAGCTACGGCGAAGCCCGTCCATTCGAGCAGTTCGCCGAAATAGTTGGCCGACGAGACGTATCGGAACATCCCCCCGCGGGGAATGTAGTGGCGCGTGTCGCCCGGCTTGCGCAGGTTGCGGATGATATGGTCGGAATGGAGGTTTACGGCCATCCCCGCCATGAACAGGGCTCCCCCGACGTAAATGTAGGGCTTTGCGAACCAGTCGGCGTAATAGCCTTCGGGCGAGACGTAGAAGATCCACCCGCCCTGCATCAGCGCGTTGAGGGTGTTGAACGCCATGCCCATCACGACGATCCCCAGCGGCATCTTCGACTCTCCGCGCAGCAGCAGCGGGAAGATGAAGGCGCGCTGCAGGTAGTGCGCCTGGAACAGCACGAAGAGCGCCAGCGGCCCGGCCTCCCATGTCCGCCCGGACATGAGCCAGAGCACGCACATTGCGATGAACACGGGCGACTCCATCACGACCCAGCCCACCTTGTTGGGTACCGGGGGGCCGTATTTCGGGTTGAACAGATAGCCGTACCCGGCTTCGAAAAAGTGCAGGGCGACGTAAACCCCGGCGGCCAGCACGGCCATGACGATCAGGAAGATATTGAATGTTTGGGCCATATCGGAACGGTTTCGGTAAAACGACATAAAGATAATAAAACTTTCCCGCCCGACAAGTCCCCGAAAGGGCGTTTTTGTTCTTTTTGACGGTTGGGAAACGGGTTTCCTCCTGCTTTTTGCACTCTTTCGCGGCCCATGACGGCTCTGCCTTCTCACCTGCCGGTTTTCTCGTTTTCGGCGGTTCTTTTCTCTCTGCAGTCTTTCTTGTCCCGCAACGGTTTTCCTCGGTGTTTTTCAGGGTAGGGGCTGCATTTCGCCGTCTCTTTTCGCGGCTTGAAATATTGCAAGAGGCCTGATAAAAAGGCGGTCGCCGCTGTATGCGGAAGCCGCCTGTCAAGTTCCGTGGCGCCCGGAAAGTGTGCGTGTCGCGGTCGTGCCCGCCGATCCCCGAAATCGGACCGAAGCCGGAAGTGTGCTCTTTCGACCGCCGTGACGGGGCGCAGAACCGTGAAAACGAGCTGCCTGCGAGAAAGCGCCGCCTCAGGGCGCACGGGAGTTGATGTGGTAGCCGAAACCCCGGTCTCGCCTGCCGCGGAACGGGCTGGATCGACCTTTTCCGCAATCTTTGCGACAGACTCCGGGGCGTGTCGGCGCACCGGATAAAACCCCTGCCGAAGCAGGGTGCCGGAAGCGGCGCCAGCCGGCGGCGTCCGCCGTTGACTGAACCTCAATAAATGGGAGTCTTTCCGCCTTCCGGCTGTAATGCCGGTCAAACCGGCCGGAAGTCGGGCGAACCCGGACCGCCGGTCCGAATCCCCGATTCTAGTGCGTGAATACCTTGCCCTTCTGGTGCTCCATGTTGTCGTACTTGATGCGCGACGTAGTGGGGTACTCCAGCTGTTCGAATTCGGCGATGGCGTTGCGGATGTCGCCCATCAGCATGTCGGCCATGTCGCGCGACATGCCCTGGCGCACCACGATACGCATTACGACCACGTCCTCGATGTTCTTGGGCATCGTATAGGCGGGAACCATCCAGCCGCTCTGCTGCAGTTTGGCCTGCAGGTCGAACAGCGTCCACTTGGCCTTCTTGTCGTACTCGGGATTCATCATCCAGATGAACAGCGGGTTGACGACCTCCGTCGAGTAGTTCTTGAAGCATTTCATCGTGCCGATCTGCTGGTGGCAGTACTTGGCGATGTCCATCGAGTTCTGCTGTATCTCCTTGTACCCCTCGAATCCCAGGCGGATGAAGTTGTAGTACTGGCCGAGTATCTGCGCTGCGGGGCGCGAGAAGTTGAGGCCGACCTGCGTGATGTTGGCGCCCAGGTAGTTTACCGAGAACGACATTTCCTCGGGCAGGTATTTCTTGTCCTTCCATACCACCCATCCCAGGCCGGGATATACCAGGCCGTACTTGTGGCCCGACGTGGAGATCGACAATACCCACTTGAGGCGGAAGTCCCACTTCTTCTCGGGTTTGAGGAACGGCAGGATGAAACCGCCCGACGCTGCGTCGACGTGGATCGGGATTTCATAGCCGGTCTTGGCGTTGTACTCGTCGAGCGCCTTGTCCAGCCCCTCGATGTCGTCGTCCAGTCCCGTCCACGTGACGCCTGCGATCGGCACGATGCAGATCGTGTTCTCGTCGCACATCTCCAGCGCCTGCTTGGGGTCGAGCGTGATGTGGTCGAGCGTCAGGGGCACGGTGCGCAGTTCGATCTGCCACAACTGGCAGAATTTCTCCCATACGACCTGAAATCCGGCGCTCATCACCAGATTCGGCTTGTCGAAAGGTTTGCCTGCGGCCTTGCGGCGGTTGCGCCAGCGCAGCCATGCGGCCACGCCGCCCAGCATGCAGGCTTCCGACGAACCGATGCCCAGCGCTCCGGTCTTCCACTCGGCCTTTTCGGGGTGTTCCACAGATTGGCGACGATATTCAGACAGCGGCCGCACATCACCGCGACACGCGGATACTCCGTCTCGTCGATATAGTTGACGTTGATCGCCTCGTTCATCAGGCGCGTGGCGTAATCATCCATGTAGGTCGTCACGAACGTCGCCAGATTGAGCCGCGGCTGCGTCTGCGGATAGGTTTCGTCCTTGACTAACTGGTAGGCGATTTCGGGCGATGTCTTGCCTTTGGGGATAAACTCCGTGGGCGCGGGATTGCGCATCTCTTCCGAACCGAAAATATCGGTCAGCGTGTCCTCGTTGGTGTGTCTTTGCTGATTCATAACGTAAATTTATTTTTGGTTTACGAGCATACGACCTTGCATGAACCGTGCCGTGGTGAGGTTGCCCGGACCTGAAATCCGGCGTGCTTTTTTGCCTGAAAACCTCCGTCTGCGGCCCGCAAGCCCTTTCCGCTTTGTACTCAACCTGCTGCCGGACCAACCTCCCGCGGTGATGCCGTTTTCGGCTCCGAACGGTTGATTTTTTGCATCATTCCGTCCTGTCCCGTCCCGTCCTGTCCCGTCCCGTTGTCCCGTCCTGTCCCGTCCTGTTCCCGTTTCCGTTTCCGTTTCTGCTTGTTTGCCTTCCGATCCCGCCCCCTTGAAAAGTCGGGAAATATTTGGAATCACGGAATAATTCGATATATTTGTGATATCAAAATAATATCACCTAAAACTTGCGGATATGGAGAATGGAAATTTTGTCTACAAGGGCTGGAAATGCAATGGTTTTCTGGCTTTGACGCTGATCCTCGTCGGGTTGGCGCTGGGTGTGTGCGATCGTGTTCGGCCGCAGCGTATCGACGCAGGGCTGGCGTTCGGCGTCGGGCCGGTCGTGACCGGTGCGGTCTGGTGTCTCTGCATGCTGATCTGCATGGCGGGCTTTATGCTGCTGGAACCCAACGATGCCCGCGTCAACTATCTGGCCTATGCCCCGAAATCGCCGCCGTGATGCTGCGCCGTCAGCAGGCCGACGCCATTATTTCGGCCCGCGAAAAGATCGTCGAGGGCGCCGTGTCGATGGTCCACATGGCCTTGGAGCGTCTGGGCAGCGAACATATCGTCGAACTGGACGAGGAGCGCAAGGCGGCGATGGTCACCAACCTGCTCGTCGTGCTCTGCGCCGACGAAGCCGCGCAGCCGGTAGTCAATGCCGGAACCCTTCACCATTGATTTAACTGCCGATGGCTAAAGAGAACAATAACAAGAGTTTCGTGCTTCGCATCGACGCCGCGACCATGGAGGCGCTCGAAGGGTGGGCGGCCGACGAGTTCCGCTCGATCAACGGGCAGCTGCAGTGGATCATCGCCGACGCCCTGCGCCGCAGCGGCCGCTGAAAAGCCCGTCCCGCCGGACCGGAGTCCGGCGATTCGACGGGCTTCCGTCGGCGATGCCGCTTCTGCAAAACCCCGGTTCCGCCCGGAGCGATTATCCCGACGATATTTAACCGATACGCTAATTGATATGTGCAATCTATTGAGCAAAAATCGAATAGGATTGTGTGGAAAACTCCGTGGCTCGCAATCAGACGGGGCATGTCCGCTTTGTGTCCGGTTCGGGCGTGTCCGGTGCGTCCGTCGGGGTGTGTCCGGTTTGCGTCCGGGGCAGGGCATTTCCGCTTTGCGTCCGGTTCGGAGCGTGCCGGTGTGCGTCCGGGGCGGGTGTGTCCGGTTTGCGTCCGGGGCAGGGCATTTCCGCTTTGCGTCCGGTTCGAGCGTGTCCGGTTTACGTCCGGTTCTGGGTGTGTCCGGTTTGCGTCCGGGACGGAATATGTCCGGTCTGCGGTATGGGCGGATTGTCTCCGGTTTGCAGGTCGTGGGCGGACTGCTGGTCTTTTTCTCCTGCTTCGGCCGACTGGCTGCCCCGCTGGGTCTATTGGGGTGTGCTGGCGCTGGGCGCCGCCCTCGCCCTCGGCGAAATGGCGCTCGATTACCGCCGCCGTCGTCCGCGCCGGCGGTGGCGCGATGCGGGCTGGTGCTGTTGTCGCTTTCGGTGGTCTGGATTGTCATTTTGCCGCCGTTCTTTTTCTGGGAGTCTCCGGCGAGAAGGAGTTGACCCGCGCCACGCTGGGATTGGGTGTCGCTGCGCTCGTCGCATGCGTCGTCTGCTCTGCTGCGCTGGCGGCGTTTGCGCGCCGAGGCTGAAATGCGCCTTTGGAAGCTGAAAGCCGAACGCCGAAGACGCGACATGCTTTGCGCCCGTGCCGCGGCGGAAGGAGGTGGGCGATGAGACTTCGGAGATGGTTTATGCGATTGCTTCGGTGTTTGCGGTCGCGCTGGTGATGTTCCCGCTCAATTTTTGTGGGTGGGGCAGTCGCCGCCTATGCGGCGGTAAGTTCCCTGCTGTTCGGCCTGCCCGCATTGCTCTCGGCATGGACGCCCAAGGAGCGGCGTACCGGCAGGCGCAACGAATCCCGTGGGACTGCCGTGTGTGCGCAATCCCGCAGATGTGCCGGAGCCGGCATCCATGCCGCACCTGCCGGGCGTATTGACTCCGCCGCGAATGCCGGGGCCGCCATGCCAGCCGGGGTCGCAAGGTCAGCGAATCCGCCGGTCGTGCCGGCGCTGAAAGGTTCGGCGAATCCGCTGCGCATCCGGAATCCTGCGGCCGCACTGCGTCCGCGGACGGCACCGAACCCGCCCGGCGGAAATCCCTGTTGTCGAAAGCCGCGCTGGGGATCGCTTTTGTGTGCTGGCGGCGATGCTGGCGTACGATATTGTGACCGAAGGCGTGGCTGTCGGTGTTACGAAATCGGTCGGATTCGTCCTGTTGATATTGGTTGCCGCATTGGGAAGTAGATTGGGTTACCTAAAGTTTTAGTTTATGAAAAGAATAGTCGTTTACGGGCGCCGGGGTGAGCGCCGACAGCGGCCTTGCCACGTTCCGCGATTCGGACGGCCTGTGGGCCGACTACCGTATCGAGGATGTCTGCACGCCGAAGCCTTGGCGCACAACCGCGCCACCGTGATCGAATTTTACAACAAACGCCGCCGCGAGATGCTTGCCGCCGAGCCGAACGCCGGGCATCGGGCCATCGCGGAGCTGGAGCGGGATTCGAGGTCGAGGTGCTGACGCAGAATGTCGATAACCTCCACGAGCGCGCCGGATCGTCGCGGGTGACGCATCTGCACGGCGAGCTGATTCGCCTGCGTTCGTCGCGCGATTCCGGGCTGATCGTCCCGATCGAAGGGTGGAGCAGCGGCTCGACGCCACGGCTCCCGACGGGTCGCTGCTGCGGCCGCATATCGTCTTTTTCGGCGAGTCGGTGCCGATGTTCGAACGTGCGGCGGAGATCGCGCAGACGGCGGATATCATGGTCGTCGTGGGCACTTCGCTGGCGGTCTATCCTGCGGCGTCGCTGGTGCGTTACGTGCGGCCCGACATTCCGATTTACGTCGTCGATCCCGGCAATCCCGATACGGCGGGCATCCGCAATCCGCTGACCCTGATCCGCAAACGCGCTGCCGAAGGCATGCCCGAACTGGCCGCCCTGCTACGGGAGCGCTATGCCGGATAGATAGGTGTTGTAGAAAGAGGTGTCTGCCGCAGTGCAGACACCTCTTTGTTCGTATTTCTCCCAGAAGTTTCCGCAATCCGCAGTTCGCGCGGCGTGCGTCGGCCGGAGGACTATTTCAGGTCCTGAAATAGATGTCCAGCAGCTCCTTGGCGGCGATGAACGACGATATTTTGTCCTCCAGCACGCGCTTTTCGTACTCCGCGACGCGCGCTTCGACCGCCGGGTCGTGGTAGAACGAGTTGCGCAGCACTTCGTTGATCGACTCGTACATCCAGTATTTGTTCTGGCGGTTGCGGTTGTGGCGGAAATAGCCGTTGGCCTGGATGTGGTCGAGGAACTCCTCGACGCCTTTCCATACCTCTTCGAGCCCCGTCGCGGCCACGGCCGAGCAGGTGTAGACTTTGGGCCGCCAGCCCGATTCCGGCAGAGGAAGAGCCGCAGCGCCCCTGAAACTGGGTTTTGGCGAGTTCGGCCTTGTGGATGTTTTCGCCGTCGGCCTTGGTGATTACCATGATGTCGGCCATCTCCATGATGCCGCGCTTGATGCCCTGCAGCTCGTCGCCCGCGCCCGAAATCTGCAGCAGCATGAACATGTCGACCATCGAATGTACGGCCGTTTCGGACTGTCCGACGCCCACCGTCTCGATGAAGATCACGTCGAATCCCGCGGCTTCGCACAGCACGATCGTCTCGCGCGTCTTGCGGGCCACGCCGCCCAGCGATCCCGCCGAGGGCGAAGGGCGGATGAAGACGTCGGGATTGCCCGAAATGCTCTCCATGCGGGTTTTGTCGCCGAGAATCGAGCCGCCGCTGCGTTCCGACGAAGGGTCGATGGCCAGCACGGCGAGCTTGTGCCGCAGCGAGGTGACCATGTTGCCGACGGCTTCGATGAAGGTCGATTTTCCGGCTCCGGGACGCCCGTGATGCCGATGCGGACCGATTTCCCGGCGTGCGGCAGGCAGCGCTCGATGATCTCCTGCGCCTGCGCGTAGTGCGCAGGGTTGTTGGACTCGATGAGCGTGATGGCCTGCGAAAGGGTGGTGATGTTGCCGGCGAGAATGCCCTCGACGTATTGGTCGGTCGAGAGCTTCGGCTTCTTGCGGCGCGTGAAGTAAGGGTTTACGATCGGCTGATCTTCAACGCCTTCGGTGACGTTCAGAGCCGTGTCGTGGTGCATGTCGGCGTACTCTTTTTCGTAATGGTTTATCTTGGTGAAAGACATGTTGTTATTTGCTTGATTTATCGATGATTTCGGATGTCAGGTGAAGTGAATTTCCCTGCCAGAGCGCCCTGTTTTTGGAATCGACCAGCACCCCGAACGGAACGTACTGCACGCCGAACGCCGTGAAGATCTTGCCTCGGCGTCTATCGCCACGGAGATTTGCGGCGATAGGTAGGGTCTGAGCAGGGGGCCTATTTTGTCCTCTTTTCCTGCGTTATGACAACCACGCGCAGTTTGGTACCCAATTTGTCCGTCATCGCCCGGAGCTGTTTGAGCGACGTGATGCAGCCGCGTTCGACGACTGGAAGAACTCGACGTAGGTCAGCCGCGGCGTGGCCGCGGGTTTCTGTCCGTCGAGCCATGCAGGGACTTTCAGTTCGGGCACACGCTCGCCCAGAGCGATATTCTGCGCGTCGGCCGCCGCAAAAGGCAGCAGGGCCGCGAGGAGTAAAATAAGCAGTATTTTCTTCATAAGAGCGGACTTATTTTTAGCGAAGATAACAATTATTTGCCACATAGACGAAATTTTTACTTGGACTTATGAAAATCGGATTCGACGACACCCCGGCCGCACCTGTCGGAACCTATTCCCAACACCTTGCCAGACTTTTGGCCGAGTATGCCCCGGAACATGAATATATCATTGACGGAAAGCGCTGTAAGGAGTTCGACCTCACCACGGCTTCCGGCCCGGACTTCCTTTCCGGTGCTGCTGCGCCGCATACCGTGCGTCATGACGGTCCACAACCTCAATTTCCTGCGCTACCCGCATCTCTATTCGCTGGGCGAGCGGCTGGTGCTGCTGCGCCTGTACCGGCGGATGCTGCGTTCGGCCAGCCGGGTGATTACGGTCAACCGCGACGCGCGGGAGGAGCTTTCGGACCGGCTGCGGATCGACCCCGGCAGGATCGAGGTCGTGATGCGCTCGCGGCGCGTATGCCGCAGAATCCGCCCGACGGCGCCGAGCTGGAAGGCGTGCGGCGCAAATATGCGCTGCCGCGCGATTTCGTGCTGATGCTGGGGACGGTCGAGCCGCGCCACAATCAGGAGGTGCTGTTCGAGGCGCTGGCCCTGCTCCGGGAGCGGGAGCGCGAGATGCTCGAAACGAGAGGGGCGGAGATGCCGACGGCAGCGGAACGGACTGAGGTGCAGGCTGCGGAGCGAACCGGGTCGCAAGCCGGGATGGAAACCGGGGCGCGGACCGGGGAACAACCTGCAGGAGATGCTGCGGAGCGAACCGGGGAGCGGGCAGCCGGACGGAATGTGGAATCGGTTGCGGAAGCGGGGCTTTGCGGAGACTGTTGCGCGATCCGTGCGGGAGCCGGACGGCGGCGGGGACCTGAATCCTGAAAATGCAGGCTGGCGCGACGATACGGCGTCGGATGGCGTCGGAGGGTACGGCGACGTGGAAGCCGGGGCCGGGTTGGCGATGCGCGGCGTCGGTGAGGACACTCCGGATGCGAACCGGAATACGGTCGCGGAGTTCGCCGCCGCCGGTCGGGAGCGTCTCCGGCCCGCGGACGGAACCGCACGAGTGGCGCTGCCGGAACCGACGGCCGACCTCCGCTGCCGCAGCGCATCGGAGTGGTGGTGTGCGGCCGCCGCACGGCGTATGCCGACTTCCTGCTGGGCTATGCACGTGAGCGGCATATGGCGGCGCGGGTGGATTTCATCTACGAACTTTCGCCCGAAGACCTGCCGGCGCTGTTCCGGCTGGCCCGGACTTTCGTCTACCTGCCCGATGCCGGGATCGAGGCGTCGATCGTGCCCGTGGTGGAGGCGATGCGTGCCGGAGTGCCCATGGTGCTGAGCGACACGCAGCTCAACCGTGAGGCCGCCGGCGACGCCGCGGCCTATGTCCGCCCTGAGGCGGCGGGGGAGGTGGCCGCTGCGCTGGAAAACGTGCTGTCGGACGTGAATTTCCGCCGCGAGATGAAAGCCCGTGAACGCCGCCGCGCCGAACTTTTCTCGGAATACGCCGTCGCCCGCCGGCTGATCGACATTTACAGTTCGCTGTGAAGCGCTTGGCCTTCCCGAAAGGAGCATAAATCCGGAAAAAAATACCAGAAATCTCTTGGGTATTTCCAATTTAATACCCTATCTTTGTGTTCGCAAAATAACAAGCTGGTATTTGACGCGAAATATTCACTAACTTAAATTTTATATTTGCTATGAAAGTTTCTCATATCGAGCATCTTGGCGTCGCAGTGAAGAGCCTCGATGAAGCAATTCCCTACTGGGAAAACGTATTGGGCCTGAAATGCTATGCCATCGAAGAGGTCGCTGACCAGAAGGTGCGCACGGCGTTTTTCATGTTGGGGCAGACCAAGATCGAACTGCTGGAACCCACTTCGGAGGAGTCGACCATCGCCAAATACATCGAAAACCGCGGCGTCGGTATCCACCACATGGCGCTTGCCTGCGAGAATATCGAGGAGCAGCTCGCCGATGCCGAAGCCAAGGGCATCCGCCTGATCGACAAGACCCCGCGCAAGGGCGCCGAGGGAATGACCATCGCCTTCCTGCACCCCAAATCGACCCAGGGCATCCTGACCGAGCTTTGCGAGAATAAGAACAAATAGTGTAACAAGGAATATTGCGGAATCTCCGAATTCCGCCAAAGGCGGAACAGAAGTCCCTCCCGAAGGAGTGACTTAGGGTGGGGTCAGACCTGTAAACGCGGCCGCAGGCTGCGGGCGATACCTGCCGGGAAATTCCGGGGTTCGGAAAAATTACAAACCTACATACTTATGAGTGAAATTCAGAACAAGATCAACCAGCTGATCGAGAACCGCGAAACCGCGCGTCTCGGAGGCGGTCAGAAGCGTATCGACGCCCAGCATGCCAAGGGTAAGTACACGGCCCGCGAGCGCATCCAGATGCTGCTCGACGAAGGCTCCTTCGAGGAGTTCGACATGTTCGTGACGCACCGCTGCTACGACTTCGGGATGGACAAGAGCCATGCCTTCGGCGACGGCGTAGTGACCGGTTACGGTACGATCAACGGACGCCTGGTCTATGTCTTCGCACAGGACTTCACGGTAACGGCCGGTTCGCTGTCGCTGTCGATGTCGGACAAGATCTGCAAGGTGATGGACATGGCGCTGCGCAACGGCGCGCCCTGCATCGGCATCAACGATTCGGGCGGCGCCCGCATTCAGGAGGGTGTCAACGCGCTGGCCGGCTACGCCAACATTTTCCAGCGCAACGTGATGTCGTCGGGCGTGATCCCGCAGATTTCGGCCATCTTCGGCCCCTGCGCCGGCGGCGCCGTCTATTCGCCCGCGCTGACCGACTTCATCATCATGAAGAAGGAGACGTCGAACATGTTCCTCACGGGCCCGAAGGTCGTGAAGACCGTGACGGGCGAGGACGTGACGCAGGAGCAGCTGGGCGGCGCCACGATGCACACCACCAAGTCGGGCGTGGCGCAGTTCGCCGTCGATACCGAGGAGGAGGGCATCGAGCTGATCCGCAAGCTCATCTCCTACATGCCGCAGAACAACATGGAGGATGCTCCGCTGGCCGTCTGCAACGATTCGATCACGCGCCTGGAGGATTCGCTCAACGACATCATCCCCGACAACGCCAACAAACCCTACGACATGGCCGAGGTCATCCGTGCGATCGTGGACAACGGCGAGTACCTGGAGTCGGCTCCCGGATACGCCAAGAACATCATCACCTGCTTCGCGCGTTTCAACGGCCAGTCGGTCGGCATCGTCGCCAACCAGCCCAAGTTCATGGCCGGCGTGCTCGACATCAACGCCAGCCGCAAGGCCGCGCGTTTCATCCGCTTCTGCGATGCGTTCAACATTCCGATCGTGACCCTGGTGGACGTTCCGGGCTTCCTGCCGGGTACGACCCAGGAGTACGGCGGCGTCATCACCCATGGCGCGAAACTGCTCTTCGCATACTGCGAGGCTACGGTGCCCAAGGTCACCGTCACGTTGCGCAAGGCTTACGGCGGCGCATACATCGTCATGTCGTCGAAGCACATCCGCGGCGACATCAACTACGCATGGCCGACGGCCGAGATCGCCGTGATGGGCGCCAGCGGCGCCGTCGAGGTGCTCTACGGCAAGGAGCTGAAGGAGCTGGCCGACAAACCGGAGGAGAAGGCGAAGTTCATCGCCGAGAAGGAGCAGGAGTACAACGACAAGTTCTCCAACCCCTACAACGCCGCACGCTACGGCTATATCGACGACGTGATCGAGCCGCGCAACACGCGTTTCCGTGTGATCCGCGCCTTGCAGTCGCTGGCTACGAAGCGTTTGCAGAACCCCGCGAAGAAACATTCGAACATTCCTCTCTAACAGACTGAAAAGATGACAATACTGACAGTTATGAACTGGGATGGTCCGAGATACTCTGGGTGTCGCTGATCGGGTTCAGCCTGGTGTTTATCCTGCTGGTGGCGCTGATCTTCATTATGAAGGCCTTCGGGGCCTGCTTCCGGGTCCGTCCGGCGAGCGGCAGGAAGGTCGACGCCCAGCCGATGATCAGCGAGGAGGAGATCGCAGCCATCGCTACGGCACTCAAGATCTACAAGGGCGCCCTGCACGACCGCGAGTCCGAGGTGCTGACCATTCTCAACATCAAGCGGGCCTATTCGCCCTGGAATTCGAAAATTCACGGTTTAACCCAGCTTCCCGACCGAGATAGGACCCTGCGTCGGAACAAGACAACCCAAAAAGAAAATGAAAGATTACTCTTGAAAATCAACGGACATAATTGCAACGTCCAGATCGACGACGTGAACGAGGCCTCGACGGTAGCGCACGTCGTGGTCAACGGCGTGGATTACGAAGTCGAGATCGAGGGCGCGAAAGCCTCGACGGTCTCCAAACCCCAGGTGTCCCCGGCCCCCAAGTCGGCCAACAGCGCCATGATCACTCCCTCGACGGCCACTCCTTCGCCGCGCATCGCTCCCGCGCCTTCGACGTCGGGTTCCAGCGTGAAATGCCCGCTGCCGGGCACCGTGTTGAGCGTGAAGGTGGCCGTGGGCGATACCGTCGCGGCAGGACAGACGCTCGTCGTGCTCGAAGCCATGAAGATGGAGAACAATATCGACGCCGACCGTGCCGGTGTAGTCAAGGAGGTCTGCATCCAGCAGGGCGCTACGGTTATGGAAGGCGATAACCTGATCGTTATCGAATAGCCCTATGCTGACAATGCTAACCTCGAACGCTGACTTCGTATGGGACAGCCTGCGTAATTTCGCCGGTTCGACCGGTATCGCGGGTTTCTTCTCCGAGATGGGCTGGGGGAGCGTCGCCATGATCTGTGTGGCATTCTTCCTGCTCTACCTGGCTATCAGGCACAAGTTCGAACCGCTGTTGCTGTTCACCATCGCCTTCGGCATGCTGCTCACCAACCTGCCCGGTGCGAACCTGTACCATACCGAGCTTTTCGCCGACGGACATGTCC
>JBKSUH010000035.1:0-15798 GCA_047233565.1 Alistipes sp. | reverse complement strand
GTTCTTCTCCACGGTTTTTGCCCACACTTCGTTGTACTGTTCCGCCGTGAGCATCTTCGGCAGGTTGGTCACCTTCTCGAAGCCGAGCGAGACATTCACGTCTACGCGGAGTTTGCCGCTCTGGGCCTTCTTCGTCGTGATGAGGATGACGCCGCTCGAACCTACCGATGCGCCGTAGATTGCAGCCGAGGCGGCATCCTTGAGCACGGTGATCGTCTCGACGTCCTCCATCATGTAGGGGGCGTTGGGCACGCCGTCCACGACGACAAGTACGCCGTCGCCCGAGGTCGGGTCGTCGTCGTTGCCTTTCGATCCGCGGCCGCGGATGGTGAACGAGGCGGGTTTCATCGGGTCGCCGGTCTGCTGTACGGTGACGCCCGGCATACGGCCCTGGAGGATGGTCGCCAGGTTCGAGGCGCGGCTTTTGGCCGCTTCGTCGAGCTTGACGGTCGTCACGGCCATCGAGAGGTCTTCCTTGCGCTGCGAACCGTAACCGATGGCTACGACTTCGCCGATCATCGTGGCATCCTCCTCCAGCGTGACGTCGATCACGGTGCGGTTCAGGACTGCGATGCTCTGGGGTTTGTAGCCGATGAACGAGAAGCCGAGGGTCGCGTTGCCGCTTACGGAGATCTGGTAGTTACCTTCCGTATCGGTCGTAACGCCGTTGGTCGTCCCTTGTTCTATGACCGAAGCGCCGATGAGCGGTGCGTGGCTGGTGTCGGTCAGACGCCCTGTAACCGTGACGCGGTCTTGCGCTTGGGCCGGATGAATGAGTAGGCACAGCAGCATACTCATCAGAAGAAAGCGGACGATGCCCCTGTTCTTCTCCGAAGTAGTCAAATTCATTTTCATAGAGTTAAGGTTAATATTAGTATTATTGGTATAGAGGCTCGGTTTGCACCGAATAGGTTGGCTTGATTTATTAAAATAATTTAAATAATCACGGACGTTTGTCGTCGATTTGTAATATGTGGAAATTCGATATTCAAAATTATGTATATCGAAATTCTTGCTGGGCGTGGTTTGCGTATTTGAATCCTCAGATTGCGTATAATTGACTGCCGCGCCGGAAAAACCGGACGATACATATATACAAAAAGCTCCGGACTCTGTCGGGGAGTCCGGAGCGCGGATGTCTGTGCTTTTAATATATAGGTGTCGTTCCGATATGGCCGTCCGCCTATTGTGCGGAACCGCCGGCGGCCCGTCAGCTTTGGCCGGAGCCGTCGCCGAAGAGCGCCTTGACGAACTCCCTGCGGTCGAAAATGCGGAGCTGGTCGATACCTTCCCCGATCCCGATGTAGCGCACCGGGATGTGGAACTGGTCGCTGATGCCGATCACCACGCCGCCTTTGGCCGTGCCGTCGAGCTTGGTGATGGTGAGCGAAGTGACCTGCGTCGCCTGCGTGAACTGCCGTGCCTGTTCAAAGGCATTTTGTCCCGTGGAACCGTCGAGCACCAGCATCACCTCGTGCGGGGCCCCCGGGATGACCTTGCCCATGACGTTGCGGATTTTGGTCAGTTCGTTCATCAGGTTGACTTTGTTGTGCAGGCGGCCTGCCGTGTCGATCAGCACCACGTCGGCGCCGTTGGCCTTGGCCGACGTCAGCGTGTCGAACGCCACCGATGCCGGGTCGGAACCCATCTCCTGACGGATCATCGTCGCCCCGGCGCGGTCGGCCCAAACTTTGAGCTGGTCGATGGCTGCGGCGCGGAACGTATCGGCGGCGCCGATCCAGACTTTCAGTCCGGCCTTGGTCAGCTGTGCCGCGAGCTTGCCGATGGTGGTGGTCTTGCCCGCGCCGTTGACGCCGACGACCATCACCACGTAGGGTTCGCCCTGCCTGGCGTCGAGCCCGAAATGCTTCTCCGAGCCGTGCGACTCCTCCATCAGCGACATGACCTCCTCGCGCAGGATGGACTGCAGCTCGGAGGTGCCCATATACTTGTCGCGCGCCACGCGCTCTTCGATGCCCCGGATGATTTTGACGGTGGTTTCCACGCCCACGTCCGACGTAATCAGCACCTCCTCCACGTCGTCCAGCAGGTCGGCATCGACCGTCGAGCGGCCTGCTACGGCACGGGCGAGTTTCGAGAAGATTCCGGTCTTGGTCTTTTCGAGCCCCGCGCTGAGCTCTTCCTGCTGCTGTTGCCGACTCTCCGGAATGTCCGCTGCGGCGCTATCCTGTTTCTTTTTGAAAATATCGAAAAATCCCATACTTATATTTATATATCCTGACAAAGATAATAAGAAAGTTTGGAAAAAAACGTTATATTTGCGCTATATACATTTCCTGCAATGATGAAAAAAACGATCCTGCTGCTGTTGGCAGCGTTTTGCGGCGTATTGACGGCCGCGGCTCAGGACCTGATCGTCAAGACCGATGCGACGAAGGTCGAGGCCAAAGTAACCGAAATAACACCCGATGCGGTACGGTATAAACGTTTCTCCAATCCCGACGGACCGACCTATGTGCTGCCTGTCGCCGATATCGACTACATTCAGTATGCCAACGGCGAAAGGAGCGCTTCCGGGCTGCCGAAACCGTGCCTGCGGTGCCGCTGACCCCGCGACGCCGGTCGGTGAGGCTCCGGTCGCAGCGGCTCCGCTGCGCAGGCGCCTGTACAGCAGGCTGCGCCGGTGCAGTATGTCGCCAAAGAGTATCAGATCGGCGAGTTCTACGACCAGAACGGCGTCAAGGGCGTGGTCTGCATGCTGACGAGGACCGCCGGCACGGACTGATTATTTCGCTCGATGAGATTTACCTGCACTGGAGCGAGTTCCGCAAGCCCGACCTGCGCGTCATCGGTACGGACAACCGTTCCGACGGCAGTGTGAACATGGAGAAAGTTGCGGCCTACATCGCCGAGAACAACCTTTCGTGGGACGATTTCCCGGCATTCAAGTGGTGCCGCGAGAAGGGTGAGGGCTGGTACCTTCCGTCGATCGACGAACTGCTGAACATCGGCCATAATTACAGCGGCGGGACGCGTGTGCAGTCCAGCCGCCAGGCCCGTAACCGGTTCAACAACGCCCTCAAGAATAACGGCGGCAAGCGTATGGATCGGCTGGTCTACTATTTCTCCTCGACCGAGAAGGACGAGAAGGAAGCCTATACGACCCATACGGGCATCGAACCTCCCTATGTGATCGAGATTCCCAAGTACAACAAATTCCTCGTGCGGGCGGTGCGGAAGTTCTGAAGCAGGAGTGTTGAGCATACACAAACGGTGCATCCTTGGGGGACGCACCGTTTGTAGTATCCGAAGAACTTGCAATCGGCTATTTGTGGGCCAGATCGTGAATCAGTTTTCTCATGTGCTTTTGAATTTATGTACCGGGTGGATTTCCCGGATGTATTCGACAGCCTTGCAGGATAGTTCTTTGCGCAGTCCCTCGTTTTCTATCAGCTCTTCGATTGCGCTGGTGAAGAGCGGCACTTTGTCGAAGCCGTCGCCGAGTACGGGACCGGTGTAGCGTCCGAATTTCGAAGTCAGATCTTCCGGATTGCGGCAGCTGACCAGCAGTGTGCCGTAGGCCAAAGCTTCCAGAAACGTGATCGGCAGCGCTTCGTGGATGGAGGTGTTGACCAGTATCTTGGCTTCGCGGATATATTTCATTTTCTCTTCGCCTTCGACGTGTCCGACGAAATGAAGGTTCGGTATGTCTCGGTAGCCGGCCATGATACTTTCGTTCTGGGATTTTCCCGGAAAGTCTGACCCAGCATGAAGAATTCGTATTGCGGAAGTTGCTTCGCGATTTCGCAGAAAAGCCAACCCCGCTTGATGGATTCGATGCGTCCGATGAAGAGGATATGGTTCTTTTGGGGTAGCTCTCCGGATCGAATCCGTAGTCGATGTCGATGGGGTTGGCATATAGGCAATAGGAGCGTCTCCCGGAAGCCGGTACAGCTCTATCGCCTTGTCGTTGAGAAAATATCCCTGAGAAACGAATGTAACCAGTCCTTTGCCGTAAAGTTTGTTCACGCTGTCGTAGAGGCTCGAACTCCAGTAGGAATTTTCGGGAAACAGTTTTACGGTCTGTATTTCCAGCCATTCGCTCCACGGCCGAGGATCCTGTATCCAGTGGATGATCGGTTTGCTGCGACGTTCGTATTTGAGAATATTGTGTGTCAGTTCGACTGTAAGATAGATGTCGTATTTTTCTTTTTCAGCCACTGCCGGGCAAAAAAGCGTCCGGGAGGGATAATTACCTTGCGGTTGTCGACTTTTTCTGTCAACGCATTGGGGGCGAACTTCCACCGGTGTTTGTTCGAGAGTAAAACTTCCACCGAGATGTTCGTATCGGGCAGGTATCGGGCGATATAATTGCGTGCCAGAAACCCGTAACCTCCGTATGCCGTGCCGCAGGCTCCGAAATATTCATCGACGATCAGGGCGACTTTGACTCTGCTGGGGTATACGTCGATGCCCGCCGCTTTTTAATGTTCGCAATATTCGGCTCCGGACGAACTCCGAGCGGAATTTTTGTAGGGCGTGAGCCGCAGGTACGTAAAATAGCGGAAGCCATGGAGTTGGGGCATCTGCGTTCGGTGGACCATGGTTTGACGTCCCGTTGTAGTGGATGATGACCGGATCTTTTACCGTATGGAATTTGTCGTCGGTGGCGGTGTAGTTGTAAATGCCGGAAGCTCTTTGATTTTGCCGCCTCTGAACGTCGTATTTATCACATCCTGATCCTGATATTCGAACTGCGTTCCTTTCTGGGTCGCAGTCTGCAGGAGCTGGTCCGCCGCCTGATCTTTGCGCATCTGCTCCAAATTCATCAGAATGACGCCTGCGTTTATGTAAAGTTCCGCTTGTGACATTCCGAGCCGATATTTGTAACTGATTTGCTCGATCCAGCTGTCTTTGACGCCCGCGCAGTAGTATCCGTCGAGAGAAGTCTCCCACAACGGGCGCAGAGGACCGTTTACGACCAAATCGAATCGAGGTACAATATCCGGTCGAGTTCCGGCAGCAGTTCCGGCAGCAGGAACCTGTAATAGGTGTGGTGTGTGATATAGCTGATGTTGAGCCGCAGCTTTTTCAAGGCGCTGTCTTCGACGATTATGAACGAGAGCCGGTTGCCGTCGCCGTAACGCCGGACCGTTTGTTCAAATAATTGTCTGTTCCGATCGGAAAAATAATCGGTAAATATGTAGATGTCCAGAAATTCCGATTTGTTGTTTTCCAGAGCCGAGGCCATTGCTACACAGCAATGTTGGGCGTAAGAGTCGTTGACCGTAAAAGCTATGGCGATCCGTTGAGATTCCTGCATTGTTTTAGTCGAGAATATTGTTGTTTCAAAGGTAGGAATTTTTCAGCGGATAACAAGCGGTCTTTCCTATAATTGATTTTGCGCACTTGCGGAAGGGGTGTTTCCCTTGATGCAGGATTCGCGGTCTGATCGTGCGCCGACCGCTCTGACCGGGCGATGGTCGCGCTTGCGCGTCTCTTCTGAGACACACAAAGGGCATCCGATCGGATGCCCTTTGTATTTAAGATTAGCTCTTAAAATACTTATTTCTTCTCTTCGAAGAATTCCTTGACCTGGTCGTTGGGAATGATGCCTTCCTTGAACATGTAAGCACCGGTCTTGTCCGACTTGACCATCTTGATGCACTTCGTAAAGTTCTTACCCGTGCCGGTTTTCAGTGTTGCGACTACTTTCTTTGCCATAGAGCTTCAAAACTATTTAATTTCACGGTGAACGGTGACCTTCTTCAAGAACGGATTGTACTTTTTACGCTCCAGACGGTCGGGGGTGTTCTTTTTGTTTTTCGTCGTGATGTAACGGGACATTCCCGGAACTCCGCTCTGTTTCTGTTCGGTGCATTCGAGAATGACCTGAACCCTGTTGCCTTTCTTTGCCATTTGTTACTTCGGTGTTTTAGTAAACGGACTTGGGTGCGGCAGCCTCGCGCAGTGCTACTGCAAGACCCTTCTTGTTGATTGTTTTCATTCCGGCTGCCGACACCTTCAGGGTGATCCAGCGGCCTTCCTGCTCGGACCAGAAACGCTTGGTTTTCAGATTGGGGCTGAATTTGCGTTTGGTCTTGTGGTGCGAGTGCGAGACGTTGTTGCCCACGATCGCTACCTTGCCTGTGATTTCGCAAACTTTCATTGTTGTTTTCGCTAAATTTGTTCGTTATTCCCGTAAGGGAGTGCAAATATAAGGAAAAAATGAGAATTAAAGATTAAGTTGCCCGATTAATTTTTAATGTTGAATGTTATTGTATTGATAGTCAGTGTTTAAACGATTGGAATCGTGAGCGTGAAACGCGCCCCTTCCGTGTAGGAAGTGTCGAGTTCGACCCGCCGCCCAATGCGTCCGCGATCAGCCGGCAGACGGCCAAGCCCAGTCCCATGCCCTGCGAGAACGGGTCGAGTTTGACGAAACGGTCGAAGATGCGGTCCGCTTCTGCGGCGGGGATGCCCGGTCCGCGGTCCGTAACCGTGAAGGCGATCCGCTTTTGTGCGAGATCAGGGTGTAGGCGAGCGTGATCCGGCCGTCGGGGCGAAGCGTGCTGCGTTGCGCAGCAGTTCGGTCAGGGCCTTGAAGCAGCAGGCAGGAGGTGTTGACCGGAAGTTGTGCGCATTCGGGTTCGAAGCGGATGTCGAGTTTGCGGAGACTGTAGTCCCTGACGGTCTGAATGCACTGCATGCAGCAGACGTTGATGTCCACCGGACCCAATGCGGGCGGGGTTTCCGACGATTCGAGTCCGGCGATGTAGAGCACGTCGTCCACGAGTTTTTGGAGATAGCCGCTGTTTTCCTGGATGATGCTTATATAGGATTGCCGCTCGGCGGCGTCGGCATCGTCCGAGGCTGCGGCCAGCTCCGCAAATCCGACGATGGAGTTGAGCGGCGTATTGATCTCGTGCGTGATGTTGCGGATGAAGATGCCTTTCATCCGGTTGCTCTCTTCGGCGGCTCTCTTCGCGCGGGCGAGGTGGCGGTTCATGCGGAGCATTACCGCGATGAAGACGGCGGCCAGCAAGAGAATGCACGCCAAGCCGATGGTGCCCAGTTGGGTGCGGTGCAGGCGCTCTTCCTGCGCCTGTTGGCGCAGTTCTGCTTTTTCCATGTTCAACCGGTTGACATCAAGCAGCGTGGCGAATTCTCCGAGTGTCTTCTCGTTGTCGTCGCCGACCTTTTTCCGGTAGAGGTCGAGGTAGTGCTTGACTTTGTAGGCGGCTTGCAATTGCCGGTTTCGGCATAGGTTTCCACGGGTTTGGAAATTCGTAGAAATAGGTTTCGCTGTGCCCGGTCTCTTTGAACAGGCCGATCAGTTTGTCGAGTGTGGTCAGCGCCCTGCCGAATTCGTGCTCGGCGAGGTTGAGAAGCTGCGCTTCGGTGAGGCTGGCCGTCGTAAGGTATCTGTCGTGTCCCTGCCGGATCTGGTCGAACAGCGTGCGGGCTTCGGCGCCTGGCCGGTCCGGCCGCAGAGATCACCTGTTTGAGCTTCAGCGGCCAGATGTATTCGGGCAGGGTGAGCCGCGCCTTGCCTTTTCGAGCTCTTCGGCGGCTTCTTCGTACCGTCCGGTGTCGTGATGAGGACGGTGGCCAGCCTGAATAGAGAATAGCAGCGCGAATTTGTTGAGGTTGTTCTCTGATAAGCCATCGCCTTGCGGTAGTAGTCGGCGGCGGTCTCTTTGAGTCCGCGGGTGCGGTAGATGTGTCCGAGCTGTTTGTATGCCTCGGCGGTTGCGGGTTTGTAATTGTCCTTCGGCCTGCGACATATACTGCTCCAGTTCGTATTGGGCGAGCGTGTATTGCGCCTGTTTGGTATAATAGAGAATCAGCCGCGACCAGGTGAAGTAGTAATACTTGATCTGGTCATTCTTGCGGGCGAAATCCTGCACGCGGGGAATCCATGCCTTGAGCGAGTCGAGGTTGTTGTTGAAATAGTAATGGTCGGCTTTCAAGCTCAGGGCAACGGCCTGCATCCGGATGTCGTGCTTCTCGCCCGAGAGCCGGAACAGCGTGTCCGCCTTGCTGAGGACGGCCGTGTCGCGTATGTTGTTGTTGCACCAGCGGTAATAGGCGTAAAGCGTACTCTCTACTTGTTGGTGGCTTTCGGTCTGCGCGTGGCCGGACGGAATCCGGATAAACAGCATCAATAAAAGCAGAGCTTTTTTCATTAGTTTTTGACTGAATAGTTGCAAAGATAAGTAAATATCTGCTGTAAAACAAACTATTCAGTCTTTTGAGAGGGCTATTCGGCTTTATTCGATGCCTGCAGTTCCTTTTCGAGCAGTTCGATGGCCGCCGTTCCGGCTTTTCGGATGACGGCGCTGCGGCTGCCGCCGGCACGGATCAGGCGGGTTGTGGTGCGTAGCGGGAGCTGACGGCGATCCATACCGAGCCGACGGGATATTCGGGCGTTCCGCCCGTAGGCCTGCGATGCCGGTAGTGGCGACGGCATAGTGCGAATTCGAAGCCCGGCGTACGCCTTCGGCCATCTGACGGACGACCTGCTCGCTGACGGCGCCGTAGCGGGCGATCGTCGCAGCTGATTTGCAGGATCTCCTGCTTGGTGTCGAGGCTGTATGCCACGACGCCGCATTTGAAGTAGGCCGAAGCGCCGGGCAGGGCCGAAGCGCGCGGCGATCGTGCCGCCCGTACAATCTCGGCGACGGCCAGCGTCTGGATGCGGTCGGTCAGGATGCGGTGCACCGTTTTTCCGGAGCGTGGCTGCTGCAGGCGGTCAGCGAGAGAATGAATGCGGTTGCGGTTGAGAGCAGGATTTTATTCATCGGGGTGTCTTTATTTTCCGTTGAGTTCGTCGCGCAGCAGACCGAGGGCGAAGCGCCGGCGCGGTCGATGATCTGTCCGCGGTCGGAGCCGCACTGTTTGAGCAGGGCGACCGTGCGGCGGGGGCCTGCGACGGCGATCCATACCGCCGGCTTTTCGGCCGTACTGCCCGCGGGCCTGCGATGCCGGTGGTCGAGACGGCGTAGTCGGCGCCGCTGATGCGTCGCGCCCTTCGGCCATCTGTCGGGCGACCTGTTCGCTGACGGCGCCGTAACGGGCGATCGTGTCGATCGACTCCCAGCACAGCTGCTTCGACGCGTTGCTGTACGAAACCACGCCGCAGAGGAAGTAGGCTGAAGCGCCCGGCATGGCCGTAAAGCGCGCGGCGATGGTGCCCCGCGCAGCTCTCGGCTGGGCGAGGGTCTGTCGCCGTTCGGTGAGCAGCTTGTATCAACTCCTGCATGGTGGCCGTTTCGTAGCCGATGATGTTGTGGGAATGATCCTGCGCAGCGCTTCGAATTGCCGTTCGATCTCCTTCGAAACGCTTTCGCCCTCGACCTCATAGGCCGACAGGCGCAGCCGTACGGCGCCCGGATTGGGCAGGTAAGCCAGTTTCAGGTAGGATGGCAGGGCGTTTTCCCATGCTTCGATCTTTGCGGCGAGCATCGACTCGGGCAGCCCGGCCGTGATCATCGTGCGGTGTATGATCTGGCGTAGTTCGAAATGCGCTTTCAGGCGCGGCATCACTTCGTCCTGCATCAGGTGTTCCATCTCGTAGGGGACACCGGGCAGCGAGACTACCACCTTGCCGTCGCGTTCGAACCACATGCCCGGAGCCGTGCCGTGGGCGTTGAACAGCACCGTGCAGCAGGCCGGAACCATCGCCTGCCCGCGGTTGAGTTCGTTGAACTCGATGCCGCGCCCTTCGAGCATGCGTTTCACATGGTCGGCGACCCGTTGGTCGGGCACCAGTTCGCAGCCGAACATTCCGGCCAGGGTCTTTTTGGTGATGTCGTCCTTGGTGGGGCCGAGCCCCCCGGTGATGACGACGACGTTGGAATCTCCCAGGGCGCGTTCCACGCTCCGGACGATCTGTGTGCTGTCGTCGCCGATCGAAACCTTTTCGTGTACGACGATGCCGGCGGCGTTGAGGTGCTTGGCGATGGATACGGAGTTCGTATCCACGATCTGGCCGATGAGGATTTCGTCGCCGATAGTGATGATCGTTGCTTTCATAAGCGGTGTTTTTGACTCAGGACTCCGGCTGTTCGGAGTTGGAACCAGACTGCGCCGGAGTTCGGGATTCCGCAGGCGCCGGTTCGGCGTTTTCGGCTTTCGGCTGTGTTTCGGCAGATTGCGGCGCGGGCTGTTCTGCTCCGGCTTGCTCTGCGGAAGGCTGTTTTGTCGCGGGCTGTTCTTTTGCGGGTTGTTCCGCCGCAGCCTGCTGCACTGCGGTCTGTTCTGCTGCCGCCCGCTCCGCTGCCGCCCTTTCCGCTGCGGCTTTCGCTTCGGCGTCGGCGACGAGGGCGCGGCAGATGTCGCGCACCAGTCCGGGACCGTTGTAGATATAGCCGGTGTAGAGCTGCAGCAGGTCGGCTCCGGCGTCGAGCATCGCCTTGGCATCGGCGGGGCTCATGATGCCGCCCACGCCGATGATCGGAAAGTTGCCGCCCGAGCGGGTGTGGATGCGCCGCACGACCTCTACGGCCCGTTGGGTGAGCGGTGCGCCGCTCAGGCGGCCGCTGCCGATCTTGTCGAGCGCCATGTGGCTCGTATGCAGCCCTTCGCGGCGGTGGGTGCCGTTGGTGGCCACGATGCCGTCGAGCGGTGTTTCGAGCAGGATGTCGCTGATTTCGTCGATGACTTCGTCCGACATGTCGGGCGACACCTTGAGCATGATCGGCCGGTACTGGTTCTGCCCGCGGCGGAAGTCGAACAGCGGGTCGAGAATCCGCAAGATATGTTCGCGCGTATGCGTCGCGCCTTCGCGGCACGAGTTGTCGCAGCTGATGTTCACAGTGAAGTAATCCGCGTACTGGTAGAGGTTGCGGAAGAGTTTGAGGTAGTCGGCCGCGGCGTTTTCGGCGAGGGTCGCGGTGTTGCGGCCGATGTTGCAGCCGACGATGAATCCTTCGTGGGGCCGGCGCAGGTGCTGGATGGTCTTTTCGAGACCGCGGTTCGAAAGCCCGATGCGGTTGATGATCGCCTCGTCCTTCGGGAGCCGGAAGACGCGGGGCGGGGGTTGCCCGCCTGCGGGCGCGGCGTCACGGTGCCGACTTCGACGAATCCGAAACCGAGGGCCGCCAGTTCGCGGAACGCCTCGCCGTTGCGGTCGAAACCTGCGGCCAGGCCGACGGGATTGGCGAATTTTACGCCGAAGACCTCGCGTTCGAGCGCCGGGTGCCGTACGGTGTAACATTTGCGCAGGAACCAGCGCCCGCCGGGTATGAGCCCGATGATGCGCAACAACAGAAGCGCCACATGGTGTGCCCGCTCGATGGTAAGCGAGAAAAGGATGGGCTTTATGATTCTCCGGTACATTTTCTTAAGGGCATTGTCCGTGGCCGCAAAGGTACTAAAAAAGAATTGATTTCGCTAAAAGTATTCGCGGCGGTAGCGGTAATGGTCGCGCATCGGCTCGAAATCCTCCGGCCGGGCCTTCAGGCTGCGGCTCTGGGCCTCGATGTCGAACGCGCCCCGATGGTGGTGCAAAGCTCCTGCCACGAGATCGGCCGGGGCGTCGAAGGGGCGGCCTGAGGCGGGTACCATCCGGCGAGGGGCAGGCCGAAGAAACGGGCCAGCGTATCGACCGACATGGCCGTGGCATTGGCTTTGCCCTGCTCGGAATAGCCCGCGATGTGCGGCGTGGCGAGCAGTGTGCGGGCGAGCAGCCGGCGGTCGATGGCGGGTTCGTGCTCCCAGACGTCGAGTACGCAGGCAAGGCCGCTGCGCAGCAGGGCCGCGCCGTCCACGACCTCGCCGCGCGAGGAGTTCAGGATTACGGCGCCGGGTTTCATCCGTGCAAAGGGCGTCGCCGGCCATGCGGCGCGTCGTGTCGTCGAGCGGCGTGTGGAACGTCAGGATGTCGGCTTGGCGGGCGACCTCCTCCAGCGGCAGGAAGCCGCAGTGTTCGCGCGCCTCGCGCGGCGGGTCGCAGCAGAGGACCCGGAAGCCCCATGTTTCGGCATACTCCTTCACGAGCGATCCGACGTGTCCCACGCCGACGACGCCCAGCGTACGCCCGGCGGGCTGCCAGCCCTGCGTGCGGGCGAGGTGGGCCAGCACCGCCCCGCCCATTGGAGTACGCCTCTGGCGTTGCAGCCGGCGGCCGTGCAGACGCGGATGCCGTGCGCCGCGCACCACGCCGTGTCGATGTGGTCGAAACCGATGGTCGCCGTGGCGATCAGACGGACGCGGGAGCCGCCGAGCAGCCGCTCGTCGCAACGGTGCGCGTGCGGATAAGGAGGGCGTCGGCATCGCGCACCTCCTCCGGCGCGATTTCCGACCCCGGAAGATAACGCACCTCGGCCCAAGGTTCGAGGACCCCTGCAAAAGGGTATGGCGCTGTCGGCGATGATTTTCATGGCTGATGGCTTTTTCCTGATTTCTACTCTTACGGGAAGCAAATATAGGAAAAATTAAAATTTTTGTATCTTTGACATTTAAAACGGATCTTATGGAACAGAAAACGTTCGATCCCGACGGGGTCGGTGTGGATAACGGGACCTATTTCGGGCTGCCTTTCGAACCGGAGACGGCCGAGCTGGTGATCGTCTCGGCGCCTTGGGACGTGACGGTGTCCTACGGAGCGGGGACGGCTTACGCTCCCGATGCCATTATCGAGGCCTCGACGCAGCTCGATTTCCACGAACCGCTGGCTCCCGGCGCATGGCGCCGCGGCATCGCCACGGGCGACGTGGACTATTCGCTGCTGGACGAGTCGCAGCGCCTGCGCGGCGATGCGGCGAAGGTGATCGACCACCTCGAAGGGGCGGCAGTCCTGAGGACGACTATGTGGTGCGCAAAATCTGCCGCGTGAACGAAGGGTGTGCGGCCATGAACGCCAACATCGGGGCGCAGGCCGCGCGCTGGCTCGATGCGGGAAAACTCGTCGGGCTGGTCGGCGGCGACCATTCGACGCCTTACGGCCTGATCCGCGCGCTCGGCGAACGGCATGCGGAGTTCGGAATCCTGCATATCGACGCCCACTGCGACCTGCGGGACGCCTACGAGGGGTTCGAGTTTTCGCACGCTTCGATCATGTTCAACGTGCTGCGCGACGTGCCTGCGGTGACGAAGATCGCCCAAGTCGCCGTGCGCGACTTCAGCGAGCGGGAGGCGGCGCTGGCCGCGTCGTCCGGCCGCGTCGTCCTGTTCGACGATCTGTCGCTGGCGGCCGCCGGGTTTCGCGGCGAAACGTGGGATACGCAGTGTCTGCGTATCGTCGAAACGCTTCCGCAGGAGGTCTACGTGAGTTTCGACATCGACGGACTCTCCTACGAGAACTGTCCCCACACGGGGACTCCCGTTGCGGGCGGACTGGGTTTCAACCAAGCCGTCTGGCTGCTGGACACCCTCGTGCGTTCGGGCCGCCGCATCGTCGGGTTCGACGTGGTGGAGGTCACCCGGCCCGCGAGGAGCGGATCGACGCCATAACGGGCGCACGGGTATTGTGGAAGTTGTGTAATTTAACTTTAAAATCAAACGTTCGATAAATGCGACTATTTTCGATGTACCGCTGGGTGCGCGAGCGCCACATGATCGGTATACGCGGCCGCAATTTTCTGGAAGCCCCCTGGGCGGGAGGCGTCGTACTGCTCGGTTGTGTGATCGTAGCCATGCTGCTGGCCAACCTGCCCGGGACTTCGCTCTATTACCGCCATCTGCTCGAAACGGATCTTTCGCTGATGGTGCACAGCCCCGACGGGCTGATCGACTGGGTTTTCCCGCGCGGAATGACCGTCGAGAAGCTGATTAACGACGGCCTGATGGTGATTTTCTTTTTCGCCGTCGGACTCGAAATAAAGCGGGAGATCGTTTGCGGGCAGCTTTCGTCGGCACGCCAGGCCATCCTGCCTGTATTGGTGGCCGCAGGCGGCATGCTCGCCCCTGCGATCATTTTCCTGTTCTTCAACCACGGCACCATAGCGGCCAACGGATGGGGTATACCCACGGCCACGGACATCGCCTTTGCCATCGGCATCCTTTCGATGCTGGGCGACCGCGTGCCGGTTTCGCTCAAAATATTCCTCACGGCACTGGCCATCGCCGACGACCTGGGGGCAATCCTGGTCATCGCGCTCTTTTACGGGGGGCAGGTGCAGATAAGCTGCCTGCTGGCGGCATTGGTCATCATGCTCGCGGTCTACTTCATGAAGGAGATGGGCGAAAAACGCATGTTCTTCTACCTGGTGCCCGCCGTGGTGATCTGGGGGTTGTTCTACTATTCGGGCGTGCATTCGGCCATTTCGGGCGTGGCGATGGCCATGCTGATCCCGATGACGCCCCGTTACAGCAAGGAGTATTTCGCCCATAAGATGCGCCACCTGAAGGAGTTGATGCTGGCTGCGAGAACGTCGGGCGATGATTTTCCCAACGAGCACCACCGGTTCTACATGCGCCGCATGCGTTTGCTGGCGGCCGACTCGGTGGGTATGAGCTACCGCCTGGAGCATTCGCTGGCGCCCTATGTCACGTTCCTGGTGATGCCGATTTTCGCACTGGCGAACGCCGGTGTCGAGATCACCTCGCCCGAGTACCTGAATATTTTTCACTATTCGTCCGAGATCGGGTCGATCGGGATGGGTATTTTCTTCGGGCTCGTGGTCGGTAAGCCTTTGGGCATATTTCTTGCGAGCTGGGGCGCCGTGAAGTCGGGGCTGGCCGAGCTGCCCGAAGAAGGCGACGTGGCGCATGCTCTTCGCCGTGGGGTGTCTGGGCGGCATAGGTTTCACGATGTCGTTGTTCGTCGATGCGCTGGCCTACACCGAACCCGACCTGATCGACCGGGGCAAGATAGCGATCCTGATGGGCTCGACGGCCGCGGCCGTGCTGGGAAGCCTGCTGATTTGGTTTTTTCGAAGAAACGGAAATAAATAATATGCGTAAAACATTTTTTGCCCTGACAGCCATGGCGTTGCTGGCCGGAGCCTGCTCCAGGAAGTCGGGCGGGGGCGTGAAACTCAAGGCCGACACCGATTCGGTGGCCTATGTGATCGGTATGAACGTGGGCATGAACCTGCTCAAAATGGATTCGACGCTCAACGTCAATGCCGTATGCGAGGGTATCCGCGACGTGTTCCGTGCCGGGGCGAAACTCTCGGCGGACGATGCCGAGGTCTATTACCTGCGTTACATGAACTATGTGCTGCCCGAAAAGGCGCGTGCCTACGAGGAGCAGTTCCTCGCGGACTTCGCCAAATCGAACCGCAGCTATGCCCGCACGCCGTCGGGCGTGACCTACGCCGTGGAGGTGCTGGGCGATCAGGAGCAGATTCCGGTTTCCGACCGGGACAGCATTGCGCTGCGCTACATCATCCGCACGGCCGACGGGGCCGACGTCTACTCCTCCTACGAGCGCCGCGACACGCTGCGCACGTCGCTCGGCAGCCTGAACAAAGGGATGAAGGAGAGCGTGAAGCTGATCGGCAAGGGCGGGAAGATCAATGCATGGATGCCTTCTGCGGTTGCCTATGGCTCTGCGGGGGACAAAGAGCTCGGGATCCGGCCCAATGCCACGCTTTATTACGAAATCGAGCTTGTCGATCTCGACAAATATACGAATTGGTCGCGGCGCAATAATTTACGCCGGTAATTTGGGGCGATATCGTAATTATTTTATAACTTTGCGCGGGTGAACCCCGAACAGGCTCAAACGATTAGACTAAACATATTCAAAAAACGATGAAAAAGATTCTTTTTGCCGCGGCGCTTGCGGGTGCCGCAATCCTGACCGCCTGCGGAGACAAGGGCGGCGGTGTCCGTATGGGCAGCCTTTCCGAATTCGACTCGCTGTCGTATGTGCTGGGTGCGAAC
>JBKSUH010000034.1:0-15942 GCA_047233565.1 Alistipes sp. | reverse complement strand
CGCTTCGGTGGTTGCCGATGCCGTGGTGAAGGGCACGAACGACAAAGACCTCGGGGTGCTCTACGATGCGATGGTGTATGCCACGGAGCACGTGCACCCGACCGTTGCGTCGACCGGACGCTGGGGGCACGAGTACTACAACGAGCTGGGATATATCCCTTACGACGTGAACATTCCCGAGAACGTGGCACGTACGCTCGAATACGCCTACGACGACTGGTGTATTCTGCAGGTGGCGAAGAAACTGAACCGTCCCCAGGCTGAACTGGACAAGTGGGCGGCGCGTGCCCGGAACTACCGCAATGTCTTCGACCCCGAAACCCGTCTGATGCGCGGTCGCCTCAGGGACGGCAAGTTCCAGGCGCCGTTCAGTCCCTACAAGTGGGGCGACGCCTTCACCGAGGGCAACGCATGGCACTACACATGGTCGGTGTTCCACGATGTGCAGGGACTTGCCGAGCTGATGGGCGGCCGGGAAGGATTCGCCGAAATGCTCGACTCTGTGTTCGTCGTGCCGCCGATCTACGACGACAGCTATTACGGGACCCGCATTCACGAGATCACCGAGATGCAGGTGGCCGACATGGGCAACTACGCCCACGGCAACCAGCCTGCGCAGCACATGATCTACCTCTATAATTATGCGGGTGCCCCGTGGAAAGCCCAGTACTGGGCGCGCGAGGTGATGGATCGCCTCTATTCGGCCTGTCCCGACGGCTATTGCGGCGACGAGGACAACGGCCAGACTTCGGCCTGGTATGTCTTTTCCGCCCTGGGGTTCTATTCCGTCTGCCCGGCTTCGGACGAATACGTCGTCGGTTCGCCGCTGTTCCGCAAGGCCGTCGTGAACCTCGAAAACGGGAATAAGATTGTGCTCGAAGCGCCGGACAACAGCCCCGAGAACCGTTATATCGGAGCCGTGCAGTTCGACGGGAAATCCTATACGTATAATTTCCTGCGCCATTCCGACCTCGTGAAGGGTGCCGGCGTCCGCTTCTCGATGCGTCCCGACCCCGATTACACGCGGGGTACGGAGCCCGGGGATGCCCCTTACTCGTTCAGCCGCGAATAACACGGACGGGTTGAACCGATGTCAATCCGCCGCGGCCGGTTCCGGCTGCGGCGGATTTTTTGTTTTTGCCGGAATCCCGAAATGTCGATAATTTGTCAATAGAATATGCCCGGGGATTTTGTAAATCGGCTGAAAAGCGCTACTTTTGTAACGTTGTTTTGACAATTGTTAGGTTAATCCGAACACCTCCCCATGACATCTACCGACAGAATCGACCAACGCGAACGTAAGAAACAGCAGGGCCAGGCCGCTGCGTTCTATTCGTCGTCGTGCCGACAGCAGGATCGGAGTACGCAGATGCAAGGGCAGCAGGTGTCCGGGAGCGGAATACGCAGATAGATACCAGACCGCCATGACATACGTGTCGTGGCGGTCTGTCTTTTTTTCAAACTTAAAACCAAAGGTATGAAGGTCGGTGTTATTATGGGCTCGGTGAGCGATTATGAGGTGATGGCCGATGCCGTCGCCATGCTCGGACAATTCGGGGTCGATTTCGAAAAGCGCGTGGTGAGCGCCCACCGTACCCCTGACCTGCTGTGCGAATATGCCAAGACGGCCAAAAACCGCGGTATCGGGGTGATTATTGCCGGCGCGGGCGGTGCCGCGCATCTGCCGGGCATGGTGGCCTCGATGACCACGCTCCCCGTGGTGGGCGTCCCCGTGAAGTCGCGGGCCCTGAACGGGCTGGATTCGCTGCTTTCGATCGTGCAGATGCCTGCGGGCGTTCCGGTGGCGACGACGGCCATCAACGGGGCGAAGAACGCGGCGCTGATAGCCGTGTCGATCCTCGCTCTGCAGGATGCGGAGCTGGCTGCCCGGCTCGAAGCGTTCCGTGCGAAACAGACCGCCGACGTACTTAAAGCGGAACTTTAGATGAAGACGATCGGCATCATAGGCGGCGGCCAGCTGGGGCTGATGATTATCGAACAGGCGCACCTGCTCGGTGCGCGCACGGTGTGTCTCGATCCTGCGGCGGACGCTCCGGCCTTGCGCTCAGCGACGAGCGGATCGTGGCGGCGTACGACGATCCTGCGGCGCTGGAGGAGCTTTGCCGCCGCAGCGACGCGGTGACCTACGAGTTCGAGAACGTGCCGGGCAGCGTGCTGATTCCGCTTGAGAAGAGATACAACATCCCGCAGGGCTTCCGTCCGTTGTACGATTCGCAGGACCGCCTGCGCGAGAAGGACAACGCCCGTGCCGGCGGGCTGGCGACGCCCGAATACGCCGCCGTGGACGACGAGGCGTCGCTGCGTGCCGCCTTGGCCGAGATAGGATTCCCGGCGGTGCTCAAGACCCGTACGCTGGGATACGACGGCCACGGGCAATTGGTGTTGAAGGGCGAGGCCGACGTGCCGCGTGCGCTGCCGATGCTCTCCGTACCCTGCATTCTGGAGGCGTTCGTGCCGTTCGATTTCGAAGCCAGCATCGTGATGGTCTCGGACGGGGAGCGCGTCATCCATTTCCCCATCGGGCGGAACGTCCACCGCGACGGCATCCTCGACCTGTGCTTCGTCCCCGCCGAGGGGATCGACGACGGCCTGCGCAGCCGCATGGCTGCGGCCGGCGAGCGGTTTATGCTGACGTGCGGTTACCGGGAATTCTGGCGATCGAATTTTTCGTGAAGGGCCGCGAATTCTTCTTCAACGAAATGGCGCCGCGGCCCCACAAGTCGGGGCACTATACCATCGAGGGGTGCACGACCAACCAGTTCCGCGAGCTGGTGCGCTTCCTGCTGGGCGAACCGTTGCAGGAGCCGCAGCTCGTGGCGCCGACCGTGATGAAGAATATCCTGGGGCAGGATCTCGAAGCGGCCGAGAGAATCGCCGCCGAAAACCGCCCGGGTGTCCATGTCCACCTTTACGGCAAGACCGAGAGCCGTCCGAAGCGCAAGATGGGGCATATCACCTTCGTCGGGATGGACGCCGGGGAATACGGTGCCGCGTGGGCCGACAGATTCGTAAAATAAGTGCAAACGAAATAACATGGAAAACTACCGGATTTTTGTTGAGAAACATCCCCGTTTCCGGGTCGAGGCCGACAGCCTGCGCCGGGAGCTGAACACCAATCTGAACCTGGACATCCGCAGTCTGCGGTTGCTCAACGTCTACGACCTGTTCGGGTTCAGCCGAGAGCTGCTCGAAAAGAGCCGTTACAGCGTCTTCGGCGAAGTGGTAACCGACAGCGTGACCGATTCGTGCGACCTGGCGGGACGGAAATACATCGCCGTGGAGTATCTTCCCGGCCAGTTCGACCAGCGCGCCGCGTCGGCCGTGGACTGCGTTCGGCTGATCGACCCGTCGGCCGAGGTGCGCATCCGTTCGTCGAAGCTGCTGCTGTTCGACGGCGCGGTGACCGACGAGGAGATCGCGCGGATCAAACGCTACTATATCAATGCCGTCGAGTCGCGTGAAAAGGACCTGAGCGTACTCAGCGACATGGAACAGGCCGAGGTGAAGCCCGTCGCCTTGCTGGAAGGCTTCACCAAGATGACCGACGCCGAACTGGAACCCTGCTGCAAGCGGTACGGGCTGGCGATGAATGCCGACGACCTGCGCGAGGTGGTGAAATATTTCCGTGCCGAGGGGCGCGATCCCTATGAGACCGAGCTGCGCATCCTCGACACCTATTGGAGCGACCACTGCCGCCATACGACCTTCACCACCGAGCTGGAGGGCATCACGGTCGAGGAGTCGTTCGCAAAGGACGAGATCGAGGATTCGCTGGCCCTCTACCTGCGCATCCGCCGCGAACTGGGCCGCGAGCACAAGAGCATCTGCCTGATGGACATGGCGACCATCGGCGCCCGTTACCTGCGCAAGAAAGGGCTGCTGGACGACCTAGAAGTGAGCGACGAGAACAATGCCTGCTCGGTATACGTCGATGTCGATGTCGACGGGGCGACCGAGAAGTGGCTCCTGCAATTCAAGAACGAAACCCATAACCACCCGACCGAGATCGAGCCGTTCGGCGGTGCTTCGACCTGTCTGGGCGGCGCTATCCGCGACCCGTTGTCGGGGCGCAGCTACGTCTACCAGGCCATGCGCGTAACGGGTGCCGGCAATATCTACCAGAAGGTGTCCGATACGCTCGAAGGCAAGCTCCCGCAGAGCGTGATTTCGAAAAAGGCCGCGGCCGGTTATTCGAGCTACGGCAACCAGATCGGTCTGGCCACGACCCACGTACGCGAGGTGTACCACGACGGCTATGTGGCCAAGCGTCTCGAAGTGGGCGCCGTGGTGGGCGCCGTGAAGGCGGAGAACGTCCGCCGCGAGAAACCCGCTCCGGGCGACAAGATCATCATGCTGGGCGGCCGTACGGGCCGCGACGGCATCGGCGGAGCTACCGGATCGTCGAAAGAGCACAACACCAAGTCGCTGGAGACCTGCGGCAGCGAGGTGCAGAAGGGCAACGCTCCTGAGGAGCGCAAGCTCGAACGTCTGTTCCGCCGTCCGGAGGTGACGCGGCTCATCAAGAAATCGAACGACTTCGGCGCGGGCGGCGTCAGCGTCGCCATCGGCGAGCTGGCCGACGGGCTGGACATCTACCTCGACCGTGTGAAGACCAAGTACAGCGGCCTGAATTCCACGGAACTGGCGATCAGCGAGTCGCAGGAGCGTATGGCCGTGGTCGTCGAGGCGAAGGACGTCGCCGAATTCATGGGCTACTGCCGCGAGGAGAATATCGAGGCGGTCGAGGTGGCCGACGTGACGGATACGGCCCGTATGCGGATGTTCAACAAAGGGCGCAAAGTCGTAGACCTCGCCCGTGAATTCATCGACAGCGCCGGGGCGAAGCACTATGCCGAAGCCATGATCGGTGAGGTGGAGAACCGCGATCCTTTTGCCCGTGAGGTCGTGGGCGCGACGTTTGCCGAACGCTTCGAGGAGAACCTGCGCGACAACAATGTCGTCTCGCAGCGCGGCCTGATCGAAATGTTCGATTCGACGATCGGCCGTTCCACCGTGCTGATGCCGTTCGGCGGCCGCACGCAGGGCAGCGAAACGCAGGTGTCGGTGCAGAAACTCCCGACCGACGGTTACACCGACACGGCCAGCATCATGGCCTTCGGCTACAATCCCTACCTGGCCTCGTGGAGCCCTTACCACGGTGCTGCGTATGCCGTCGTCGAAGCTGCTGCCAAGGTCGTGGCTGCGGGCGCGCGTTATGACAGGATGCGTTACTCATACCAGGAATATTTCGAGCGCATGACCAAGAATCCCGAATCGTGGGGCAAGCCTCTCGGCGCACTGCTCGGCGCGCTGAAGATGCAGGTCGAGCTGGGACTTCCGTCGATCGGCGGCAAGGACTCGATGAGCGGCACGTTCCAGCATATCAACGTCCCGCCCATGCTGATGGCCTTCGGCATCACGACGGTGAATGCCGGGACGGTCATTTCGACCGATTTCAAGAAGGCCGGCAACCGTATCTACCTGGTGCGCCATACGCCCAGGGAGAACCATATGCCCGACACGGCGCAGCTGAAGGACAACTTCGGCTTTGTCAGCGAAAATATCGAACGCGGCAATATCCTCGCCGCATGGTCGGTGGGCTTCGGAGGTGTCGCCGAAGGTCTTGCCAAGATGGCTTTCGGCAACCGCATCGGCGCCGAGGTGGAGATGGACGAGGCGGAACTCTTCGGATACGCCTATGGTTCGATCCTTGTCGAGAGCGCCGTCGAACTGACCCATCCTGCGGCCGGGCTGCTGGGTATGACCGCAGCCGAAGGGGCGTTGACCGTCAACGGCGTGAAAATGCCGCTCGACGCCCTCTACAAGGCCAATACCGAGAAATTCGCGGCCGTTTACCCCGACAAGGGGGAGAACCATGCCGGGGTGATGAGCGCCGAACCCGAACGCCGCACCTTTGTCTATGAGGGCGAAGCCGTCGAGCGTCCGGTGGCCTACCTGCCCGTATTCCCGGCACGAACTGCGATTACGATACGGCCAAGGCGTTCCGCAACGCGGGAGCCGAGGTGACGACCAGCGTATTGTGCAATCTGGGGGCGACGACATCCTGCGTTCGATCCGCGAAATGAAGGAACATATCCGCCGCGCCCATATCTTCGTACTGAGCGGCGGCTTCTCGTCGGGCGACGAACCCGACGGCAGCGCCAAGTTCATCGTCAACGTGCTCAACAATAAGGATATCCGCGATGAAATCCATGCGTTGCTCGACCGCGGCGGGCTGATCCTCGGCATCTGCAACGGTTTTCAGGCGCTCGTCAAATCCGGCCTGCTGCCTTACGGCCGCCTGGGCATGGTGACCAAGGATTCGCCGACGCTGTTCCGCAACGACATCAACCGCCATATTTCGCAGATCGTCTCGACGCGCGTCTCGACGCTCAACTCCCCGTGGCTCGCGGGCTTTGGCCTGGGCGACATCCACTCGATCGCCGTCAGCCACGGCGAAGGCAAGTTCGTCGTGAGCGAAGAACTGGCCGGGGAGCTGTTCGCCAACGGGCAGGTGGCCTTCCAGTACGTCGATGCCGAAGGCCGCGTGACGGCCGAGGCGCCCTACAACCCCAACGGCTCGTCGTACGCCATCGAAGGCATCGTATCGCGCGACGGCCGGATTCTGGGCAAGATGGGCCATACGGAGCGTTACGGGAAGAACCTTTTCAAGAATATCGCCGGCAACAAGGAGCAGGCGCTGTTCCGCAATGCCGTCGAGTATTTCCGCAAATCGAAATAGTGTAAACCGAAACCATATGCCTATGAAGACCTCTTTTATCGTTTTGCGGCGCTCCTGCTTTTGCGGCGGCGCTGACCGCAGGATGCGGCGAGCGGACGGACGACATGCGTCTGCTCTATTGGAATATTCAGAACGGCATGTGGTCGGACCAGAGCAACGGCTACGACAATTTCGTGGCGTGGGTCAAAGGCTACGATCCCGACGTATGCGTGTGGTGCGAGGCCCAGTCGATCTATAAGTCGGGTACGGCGGAGAGGATGGATTCCGTCGATCGCTACCTGACGGCGAACTGGGGCGAACTGGCGGCCCGTTACGGTCATAAATATTGGTATGTGGGCGGCCACCGCGACAATTTCCCGCAGGTCGTTACGTCGAAGTATCTGATCGAGAACGTGCGGCGAATCGTCGGCCAAGCTCCCGACAGCATCGTTTCGCACGGCGCGGGCTGGGCCCGGATCGTGAAGAACGGCAGGCCGGTCAATATCGTGACGCTCCATACGTGGCCGCAGGCGTATGCCTTTCAGGCCGTGGACCGCGACGCCAGCAGGGCCGAACACGGCGGTGACCGCTACCGGCGCATGGAGATCGAGTATATCTGCTCGCATACGATCGCTACGCAGTCCGACGCCGGACAGCAGTTGTGGATGATGATGGGCGACTTCAATTCGCGCTCGCGCCTCGACAACCGGGTTTACAACTATCCCGACGACGACACGCGCTGCTGGTGCATGATTATATCGCGGAGCATACGCCCTATGTCGACGTGATCGCGGAGAAGCACCCCGGCGAATTCCACACCACGACCCACGGGCAGAGCCGCATCGACTTCGTCTACTGCACGCCGCCGCTCTGCGAACGGATCACCCGTGCCGAGGTGATTGCGGACGACTTCACCGAGCCGGTGCGCGATCCGGGCAAGTTGTCGAACTTCTACCACCCCTCGGACCACCGTCCGATTCTGGTGGACTTTGATATGAAATAGAACGAATCAACAATATAAAACTTAAACTCACAAACACCATGAAACAGCTCGAAATGCTCTACGAAGGCAAGGCAAAACAGGTTTTCCGCACCGACGATCCCGACAAGATCATCATCCACTACAAGGATGCGGCAACGGCTTTCAACAACATCAAGAAAGCCACGATCGAAAACAAGGGCGTGCTGAACAACGCCATCTCGACCCTGATTTTCAAGGAGCTTCAGAAGTCGGGTGTCAAGACCCACTATATCGAGACGATCAACGACCGCGACCAGGTGTGCCGCCGGGTGACGATCATCCCGCTGGAGGTGATCGTGCGCAATGTCATCGCCGGTTCGATGGCCCAGCGCCTCGGTATCGAGGAGGGTACGCAGCCGTCGAACGTCATCTACGACATCTGCTACAAGAAGGACGAGCTGGGCGACCCGCTGATCAACGACCACCACGCCGTGGCATTGGGTGCCGTGACCTACGAGGAACTCGAACTGATCTACGCCATGACCTCGCGTATCAACGAGATCCTGCGCAACCTTTTCGCCAAGATGAACATCAAACTCGTGGACTTCAAGATCGAGTTCGGCCGCACGTCGGACGGCGAGATCGTCCTCGCCGACGAGGTGTCGCCCGACACCTGCCGTCTGTGGGACATGTCCACCAACGAGAAACTCGATAAGGACCGTTTCCGCCGCGATCTGGGCAAGGTGCGCGAGGCTTACGAGGAGATTTTGGCACGTTTGCAGAAAATCGTCGGGTAATGGTGATGGGGCAGATTAGCGACCGCGAGTTGCATGAGGAGTGCGGGGTGTTCGGCGTCTTCGGAGTCAAGGACGCAGCGTCGCTGACCTACTATGGCCTGCATGCCTTGCAGCACCGCGGACAGGAGGGTGCCGGTATCGTGACCGTCGACCGGGACGCGACGTTCCGCCGCATCAAGGGCGGCGGCCTGGTGACCGAGGTGTTCGGCGAGGGAAACCTCTCGACGCTCAAGGGCGACATGGCCATCGGGCATGTGCGCTATACCACCGCCGGCGGTGGTGGCATCGAGAACGTGCAACCGTTCCTTTTCCGCCACAACACGGGCGATTTCGCGCTGGCGCACAACGGCAATATCGTCAATTCGGCCCTGTTGCGCGAGTATCGGAGAACAAGGGGAGCCTGTTCCAGTCGACCTCGGACAGCGAAATCCTGGCGCACCTGATCAAGAAGGAGACCAAGTATCACGACCGTCCGCGCATCTATTCGATCATCGACGCGCTGAACATGATCGAGGGGGCTTTTGCATTCCTGATCATGACCGCCAATCGCATCTATGCCTGCCGTGACAAATACGGCCTGCGGCCGCTGTCGATCGGCCGGCTGGGCGACGGTTATGTCGTGTCGAGCGAAACCTGTGCCTTCGACGTGCTGGGTGCGGAGTTCGTCCGCGACGTCGAGCCGGGCGAGATCGTCACGATCGACAGCGAGGGCATCCGGAGCCGCGATTTCTCGCAGTATAAGCGTTGCGAGATGTGCTCGATGGAGTATATCTACTTTGCACGTCCCGACAGTGACATCGAAGGGTGCAACGTCCATGCCTACCGCAAGGAGTCGGGGCGCCTGCTCTTCGGCGAGGCGCCTGCCGAGGCGGACATCGTGGTCGGGGTTCCCGACTCGAGCCTCAGCGCCGCGATGGGCTATGCCGAGGCGAGCGGCCTGCCGTATGAAATGGGGCTTATCAAGAACAAGTACATCGGCCGTACGTTCATCCAGCCTTCGCAGGAGCTGCGCGAGAAAGGGGTGCGCATGAAGCTCTCGGCCGTGCGGACGATCGTCAAGGGCAAGCGCGTGGTGCTGGTGGACGACTCGATCGTGCGCGGCACCACTTCGCGCCGCATCGTCACGATGCTCAAGGAGGCGGGGGCCACCGAGGTGCACGTGCGCATTGCCAGTCCCCCGATGACGCACCCCTGCTTCTACGGGGTGGATACCTCGACCCGCGACGAGCTGATCTCGGCGCGCAAGGAGGTGGACGGTGTCCGCGAGGAGATATGCGCCGATTCGCTGGCGTTCCTGTCGCCCGGGGCGCTGCTCAGGGCGGGGAACCGCAAGGATTTGTGCATGGCCTGCTTCACGGGGCACTATCCCACGGCGTTGTACCAGTCGGTCGATGAGGTGAACAAAGACGTAAAATGTTAAGGACTACTTTAAAAGGAAGATTATAATGGCACAGAGTTATGAGAAGGCCGGTGTGAACCTCGAGGCTGGATACGAAGTGGTGCGGCGCATCAAGAAACACGTGGCATCGACCTCGCGCCTGGGCGTGATGGGCAATATCGGTGCATTCGGAGGCATGTTCGACCTCTCGGCGCTGAACGTGAAGGAGCCGGTGCTGGTGAGCGGTACCGACGGCGTGGGCACGAAGCTCAAGCTGGCGTTCGAGATGGACAAGCACGACACGATCGGCGTCGATGCCGTGGCCATGTGCGTCAACGACGTGCTGGCGCAGGGTGCCGAGCCCTTGGTGTTCCTCGACTATGTCGCCGTAGGCCATAACGAACCCCAGAAGATCGAAGCCATCGTGAGTGGCGTTGCCGACGGCTGCCGCCAGGCGGGTTGTGCGCTGGTCGGCGGCGAGACGGCCGAAATGCCGGGCATGTACTCCGAGGGCGAGTACGACATCGCCGGTTTCACGGTCGGCGTGGTCGAGAAATCGAAGCTCATCGACGGATCGAAGGTCAGGGCCGGCGATGTGCTGGTGGGCATCGCCTCGAGCGGCGTGCACTCCAACGGCTTCAGCCTCGTGCGTAAGATTCTTGCGGATAACTGCCTGGATCTGCACAAGGTCTATCCCGAGTTGTCGAACAAACTGCTGGGCGAAGTGCTGCTCACCCCGACGAAGATCTACGTGAAGCAGGTGCTCGAAGTGATCCGCAGCTGCGACGTACACGGCATCAGCCATATCACGGGCGGAGGGTTCGACGAAAATATCCCCCGCATTCTGCACGAAGGGCAGGGGCTCGAGATCGAGGAGGGCACTTGGGAGATTCTGCCCGTGTTCCGCTTCCTCGAGAAATACGGCAAGGTGGCCCACCGCGAAATGTTCAACATCTTCAACATGGGTATCGGCATGGTCATCGCCCTCGATGCGTCGCAGGCAGAGAAAGCCATCGCCATCCTTGCGGAGCAGGGCGAGAAGGCGGCCGTCATCGGACGTGTCACGGACACCGAGGGTGTCGTAATCCGCTAAGGCCGTGCGACGCCTTGCGGTCTTTGCCAGCGGCAGCGGCACGAACTTCGAGGCTATCGCCACGGCCTGCGAGCGGGGAGAGATCCCGGCCCGGGTGGTGCTGATGGTCTGCGACAAACCCGGCGCCGGGGTTGTGCAGCGGGCTGCGGGGCACGGGGTCGAGGCATTCGTATTCGCCCCGAAAGAGTATGCCTCGAAGGCCGACTACGAGCGCGAGATCGTGCGGCGGCTCGACCAAGCCGGCGTGGAGCTGGTCTGCTTTGCGGGGTACATGCGCATCGTCGGCGACGTGCTGCTGGGGGCTTACGGCGGACGGATCGTCAACATCCACCCTTCGCTGCTGCCGGCATTCCGCGGGGCGCATGCCATCGAACAGGCGCTGGAATACGGCGTCAAGGTCTTCGGTGTGACGATCCACTATGTCGATGCGACGCTCGACGGCGGGAAGATCATCTCCCAGCGGGCGTTCGGATACGACGGAGACGACATCGCCGAGCTGGAAGCCCGGATTCATGCGGTGGAATATCCGCTTTATATAGAAACGATTAATAAATTATTAAAGGAATAATAACGATATGCGTGCATTAATCAGTGTCAGCGACAAAACGGGTGTTGTTGATTTCGCCAAGGGCCTGCGTGCCCTGGGCTGGGAGGTGATCGCCACGGGCGGCACGATGAAACTGCTCTCCGACAGCGGGGTCGAGGTTATCAACATCAGCGACGTGACGGGCTTTCCCGAGATCTGCGACGGCCGCGTCAAGACCCTGCACCCCAACGTGCACGGCGGCCTGCTGGCGCGACGCGACGATCCCGAACACCTGAAAGCCCTGAAAGATAACAATATCGAATTTATCGACATGGTCTGTGTGAACCTCTACCCGTTCCGCCAGACCATTGCCAAACCCGATGTGAAGATGGAGGACGCCATCGAGAACATCGACATCGGCGGCCCTTCGATGCTGCGTTCTGCGGCCAAGAACTGGGCCGACGTCACGGTGGTCTGCGATCCCGGACTATGCGCAGATTCTCGACGAAATCCGTGCCGGCGGCAATACGGAAAAGGCTACGCGCCTGAAACTTTCGGCCAAAGCATACACCCATACGGCTGAGTACGATGCGATGATCGCGGCCTATATGCGTGCACAGGCCGGGCTTAACGAGAAGCTGTTCCTTGAATTCGACCTCGTGCAGTCGCTGCGCTACGGGGAGAACCCCCACCAGTCGGCCAAGTTCTACCGTGAGGAGAAAGAGGTGCCTTATTCGCTGGCTTTTGCCCGTCAGCTCAACGGCAAGGAGTTGTCGTACAACAATATCCAGGATGCCAATGCCGCGCTGTGTATCGTCCGCGAGTTCGATGAGCCGTTCTGCGTGGGGCTCAAACATATGAATCCCTGCGGCGCGGCGGTAGGAAAGGATGTCGTAGAAGCGTGGACCAAGGCCTATGAAGCCGACAAGGTGTCGATTTTCGGCGGTATCGTGGCGACGAACCGCACGACGAAGGAGGCGGCCGAGTTGATGAAGCCGATTTTCCTCGAAATCATCATGGCCCCAAATTCGACGAGGGCGCGCTCGAAGTGCTTGCAGAAGAAAAACCTGCGGCTGCTGAGGTCGATATGGAGCAGGGCGCGGTCGATCCGAAGCAGTATGTCAGCGTGAACGGCGGTCTGTTGGTGCAGGACCTCGACGTGGAGACGAAGAGCGTGACGGCCGATATGTGCGTGACGGCGGCGAAGCCCGCAGCGGAGCAGATGGACGACATGAACTTCGGCTGGCATATCGTCAAGCATGTGAAGTCGAACGCCATCGTGGTCGTGAAGGACGGCCGGACGCTGGGCGTCGGCGCAGGCAGATGAACCGTATCGGTCGGCCGAGATCGCCCTCAAGCAGGCGCATGCCGCGGGCGTTACCGAAGGGCTGGTGCTGGCTTCGGACGGCTTCTTCCCCTTCGACGATGCGTGACGCTGGCCGCCGAATACGGCGTGACGGCGATCGTGCAGCCGGGCGGTCGGTGCGCGACGAGATTCGGTCAGAAGGCCGACGAGAAGGGCATCGCCATGGTATTTACGGGCGAAAGCATTTCAAGCACTAAAGGAGCTTTAGTGTGACCATCGCGAACTATATTGATAATCCTCTGAATCCCCTTGAAAGGGGGACTTTGATAAAGATTGTCAGGTTTGTCGCTTGATTCATCTGTGAAAAACATGGATATTTTTGAAATTTCTTTGAAAGAACGGATAAAATAAACGGATATGAAAGTTCTGGTAATAGGCGGCGGCGGCCGTGAACATGCGATCGTAGATGCCCTCGCACGCTCGGCGCAGGTGGAGAAAATTGGTGCGCCCGGCAATGCGGGCATTGCGGCGCAGGCCGAGTGCTTGGCGATCAAGGAGACCGAGGTGGAGAGACTGCGCGACTTCGCAGCGGCCAGCAAATCGGCCTTACGGTCGTGGGTCCGGAGTGGCGCTGGCGGCGGGAGTCGTCGATGCGTTCAGGCCGCCGGGCTGCGGATCTTCGGCCCGACGAAAGCCGCCGCGCGGATCGAATCGAGCAAGGAGTTCGCCAAGGACCTGATGGCCAAATACGCTATCCGACGCGGGTACCGCGCTTTCACGAGTATGCCGAGCGTTGGTTACGTGCCGCGTCCGCTCCGGCGGTGTTGAAGTACGACGGGCTGGCGGCCGGCAAGGCGTGTGATCGCTGAGACGCTGGAAGAGGCCGACGCCGCACTGAAAGACATGCTGCTCGACGACAAGTTCGGCGAAGGCAAGGTCGTGGTCGAGGACTTCCTTACGGGACCCGAATTTTCGTTCATGTGCTTCGTGTCGGGCCGCAAGGTGTGGCCGATGGCGCTGGCGCAGGACCACAAGCGCGCCTTCGACGCGACAAGGGCCCAACACGGGCGGTATGGGGCCTATTCCCCGCTGCCGTTCGTTACGGCGGAGGATGAGCGGTATGCGCTCGAAAGATCCTGCAGCCGACGGCCGACGCGATGGTCGCCGAAGGGTGTCCGTTCGAGGGGTGCTGTACGGCGGTCTGATGAAGACTCCGCAGGGGATCAAGGTGATCGAGTTCAACGCCCGTTTCGGCGATCCCGACCGAGGTCGTGCTGCCGCGCCTGAAGAGCGATATCGTCGATATCTTCTGCGCCGTGGCCGACGGGCGGATACGCAGCTCGAATGGCATGATTTCGCGACGCTGGGCGTCGTACTGGCCTCGAAGGGCTATCCCGGCCTATGAGAAAGGACACGAGATCAAGGGACTCGACCGGGTCGAAGCGCGGTGTACCATATGGGTACGAAGGCCGACGGCGGCCGTATTCTGACGGCGGGCGGCCGTGTGCTGTTCGTCGTAGGCAAGGGGGCGACGCTGGCCGAAGCCGGCGAATGCGTTGAGGACGTGGTGCAGATCGATGCGACAATCTTTTACAGGACCGATATCGGGCACTGGGCATTTGAAAATAGTTGGGAAATATGATAATCAGCGGAAAAGAACTCTCAGCAAAACTCAAGGCCGAAATGGCCGCCGAAGTGGCTACTTTCGGCGCGAAATACGGACGCGTGCCGCATCTGGTCGTAATCCTCGTGGGCGAAGACCCGGGCAGCGTCTCCTATGTGACGGGCAAGGCTAAGGCCTCGGCCGAAGTCGGCATCCGCAATACGACGATCCGCAAGCCGGAGTCGGTCTGCGAGGCCGAGTTGCTCGGCATCATCGCCGACCTGAATGCCGACGAAGGCGTCGACGGAATCCTGGTGCAGCTGCCCCTGCCCAAGCATATCGACGCGGACAAGGTGATCGCCGCGATCGACAAGGAGAAGGATGTCGACGGCTTCCATCCCCTCAATGTGGCGGCTTTGTGGCAGAAACAGCCCTGTACGCTGCCCTGTACGCCGAAAGGTATCCTCAAGATGCTGCGGGCTGCGGGCGTGGAGATCGCCGGCAAGGAGGCCGTGGTGATCGGCCGCAGCAATATCGTCGGGCTTCCCGTCTCGAAATTGCTGTTGGATGCCAATGCCACCGTGACCATGGCGCACAGCCGTACGCGTAACCTGGGCGAGGTGACGCGCCGCGCCGACATCCTGGTCGTGGCGATCGGCCGCCCGAAGTTCGTAACGGCGGATATGGTGCGTGACGGGGCCGTGGTGATCGACGTGGGTGTCAACCGCGATCCCGAAACCGGCAAGCTGTGCGGTGACGTCGATTTCGCCGCCATCGAGCCCAAGGCGTCGGTCATCACCCCTGTTCCCGGCGGCGTGGGGCCGATGACGATCTGCTGCCTGATGGAGAATACGATCGAGTGCTTCCTGCGGCGTATCGCGCGGAAATAGCCCCGAATCGCCTGCCCCGGACGTTGTTCGCCTCCGGTGCCCTCCCCCGCAAAACCCGAAGTGAAAACTTCGGGTTTTTTAGTGCCTTGCCTTTTCCCGGCCTTCGCCGTTGGGGGAGGGCGGCGGTTTTTCTGCGGCCTGCTTCGAGCAATGCATGTCCGGCATTTTGCCGGGTTAGGGCTCCTCTGATGTCGATTTTCAGGATGCTTGTATACAGATACGCCCATGGACTATATATGAAAGCCCGAATAGGTATACAAAAATGCTTTTTGTGTAGGCTTATTCGGTTCATATGGTGCAATGATGCGGTTTTTATTTAACTTTGAATATCATTAATGAACGAAATTGTGTGATGAAGTGTGAACAATTTGGTGTAATGTGAATAATTACGTTCTGTAAGAGAGGATAATTGGGGCTGTCGGTTGAATTCGTTTGAGCGGGTTGCAGGCCGTCCAAAAAATGTATAACAATTTAATAAACTATCTAAATGAAACTTTTTTACTATGCGGCAGCTGCTGCAGCCATGGCTTCGGCCGTTTTCTGTTCTTGCGATAAACAGGACGAAGTTACCCCCCCCCAGCCTGAAATCGCGCCTGTACAGTTCGTAGGTGTGACGGCACTCGATGTCGTTACGCGTGCCGAGGCG
>JBKSUH010000033.1:0-16414 GCA_047233565.1 Alistipes sp. | reverse complement strand
TCCCGATACTGTACTTTCCCGGACGGGCCGATATACAGCACAAAAAATCCCGGCAGCTCCGCACTCCCCCCCCGCCCTGTGGCAACGAAAAACGGAAAGGAGCGAAGCCTTCGAAACACTTCGAATCTTCGCCCCTTCCCGTTTATGCGCCTTCGGCGTTCAGCGGATCACCGCACCGCTACTAGCCGAAGTTGTCGTAGAGGATATTCTCCGACGGCACTCCGAGGTCGTCCAGCATCTTGACCACCGACGCGATCATCATCGGGGGGCCGCACATGAGGTAGATGCAGTCCTCGGGCGCCTGGTGGTTCTTGAGGTAATTCTCATAGAGCACGTTATGCACGAAGCCCGGGGTGTATTTCACGCCCGCGGCATCCGCCTCGGGATCGGGACGGTCGAGCGCCAGGTTGAACTTGAAATTGGGGAACTCCTTTTCGATGGCATGGAACTCGTCCACATAGGGAGCCTCCTTCAGCGCACGGGCACCGTACCAGAACGACACGGGGCGCTTGGTCTTTTCGGTCTTGAACAGATGCATCAGGTGGCTGCGCATCGGGGCCATACCGGCACCGCCGCCGATGAAGATCAGCTCCTGCGTGTCGGGCAGGTTGTCCGGCAGGAAGAACTCGCCGTAGGGGCCCGAGATCGTCACCTTGTCGCCCGGCTTGCGGGAGAAGACATACGACGAGCAGATACCCGGGTTCACCTTCATGAACCCGCCCGTAGCCTTGTCGAACGGCGGCGTGGCGATACGGATGTTGAGCATGATGATATTACCCTCGGCCGGGTGGTTGGCCATCGAGTAGGCACGGAACGTAGCCTCGGGGTTGGTCGTAACCAGATCCCACATCTTGAACTTGTCCCAGTCGGCACGGTAGGCCTCGTCGACGTCCATGTCCGAGAACTTGATGGCATCGTATTTCGGGATGTCGATCTGGATGTAGCCGCCGCTGCGGAATTTGAGGTTCTCGCCTTCGGGCAGCTTGACGACGAACTCCTTGAGGAAGGTCGAGATATTGCGGTTGGAGACCACCGTGCACTCCCACTTCTTGACACCAGCACGGCTTCGGGCACTTGATCCTCAGTTTTCCTTCACCTTGACCTGACAGCCCAGACGCCAGTGGTCCTTGGCCAGCTTGCGCGAAATGAATCCGTCTCGGTGGGCAGAATGTCGCCGCCGCCTTCGAGCACCTGACATTTGCACATGCCGCACGAACCGCCGCCGCCGCACGCCGAAGGCAGGAACACCTTGTTGTTGGCCAGCGTCGAAAGCAGCGTCGGCCGCTCTCGGCGTGATGACCTTCTCGCCGTCGTTGATGTCGATGACTCGCCCGACGAGGTCAGTTTAGCCTTTGCGAAGAGAAGCAGCCACCAGAGGAGGGTTACAGCCAGAAAGGCCGATGCAACTATAATAGTCAATTCCATGTTTTCGAATCTCTTTTTAAAGGTTAGAACTGAATACCGAGAAGATCATGAAGGCGATACCCATCAGGCCGGTGATGATAAAGGCGATACCCGGCCCTTGAGCGCCGCGGGGATCTGCGAGTAGGTCGTCTTCTCGCGGATGGCGGCCATCATGACGATGGCGAGCCACCAGCCCAGGCCGGAGCCAAGGCCGTAGACGATCGACTGCCACAGCGACGTCAGCTCCAGCGCATCGACCTTCTGCTGCATGAAAAGCGAGCCGCCCATGATGGCGCAGTTCACGGCGATCAGCGGCAGGAAGATACCCAGCTGGCTGTAAAGCGTCGGCGAGAACTTCTCGACGGCCATCTCCACCAGCTGCACGAAAGCGGCGATGGTGGCGATAAAGACGATAAACGTCAGGAAGTCCAGGTTCACATCGGGCAGCCCGGCCCACGAAAGGGCACCTGCCTTGAGTACGAATTCATACAGGAGGTAGTTCAGCGGCACGGTCATCACCATCACGAACGTAACGGCGGCGCCGAGGCCGAGGGCCGTTTTTACGCTCTTCGAAACGGCGATGTAGGAACACATGCCGAAGAAGAACGCGAAGACCATGTTGTCGATAAAGATCGACCGGATAAAGATATTCAATGATTCCATACGTTACCCTCCTATTTTTCCTGTAAATCCTTATTGCGCGAACGGTGCACCCAGATGATGCAGCCCACGATGATCAGCGCCATCGGCGGGAAGAGCATCAGCCCGTTGTTGTAGTACCAGCCGCCCTCGGCCGCATACCAGCTCTCGGGAACGATACGGAAACCCATCAGGGTGCCCGAGCCGAAAAGCTCGCGGAAGAAAGCCACGATCACCAGGATCAGGCCGTACCCCAGGCCGTTGCCGATACCGTCGAGCAGACGCCCACGGCTTGTTGGCCAGCGCGAAGGCCTCGATACGTCCCATGACGATACAGTTGGTGATGATAAGGCCGACATAGACCGACAACTGCTTCGACACCTCGTAGACATAGGCTTTGAGCACCTGGTCGACCAGGATTACCAGCGCGGCGATGACCACCAGCTGCACGATGATGCGGATGCGCGAAGGCACGCCGTTGCGCAGCAGCGACATCACCAGATTCGAGAAACCCGTGACGACGGTCACCGAAAGCGCCATGACGATAGCGGGCTTGAGCTGCACGGTGACGGCCAGCGCCGAACAGATACCCAGGATCTGCACGATGACCGGGTTGTTCTCGGAGAACGGCCCCGTCAGGAACTTCATGTTCTTAGCCGAAAACAAAGGCTCTTTTTCTTGCTTACTCATTGTTTTCTACGTTTTCTTGGTTAGACTCTTCCCGCACGGGGGCAAATACGATCGCCTCGATTGCGGCCTTGCGCTTGGCTTCGAGCAACGGCAGGTAGTGGTGCAGGCTGTTGTAAAGCATCGCCGTCACGCCGTCCGAAGTCTTCGTACCGCCCGAAATGGCGTCCACTTCGTGCTCGGGATCCTGTGCGCCGCCCTTACGCAGCTTCACGGAAACGAACTCGTCGCCCTTGAAGATTTTCTTGCCGACGAACAGCGCCTGGTATTTCGGCGTGGCGATCTCGGCACCCAGGCCCGGGGTCTCGCCCTTGTGGGCCATGATGATACCGGCCACGGTGTCCATATCCTTTCGAGGGCGATATAGCCCCAGACTGGGCCCCAGAGACCGGTACCCGTAACCGGGATCACCACACGGCCGTCCTTGGCCTCGAACACGGGGAATTTGCCGTCGTCGAAAGCGCCCTGCAAGTCCTTAAGTAGTTCGAATACGTCCTGTCCCTCGACCTTCTCGCCCCGGGCGTCGACGACGTAGGCGTCGATGAAGGTATCGTAATCCTGATCCTGCGCCGAGAGCGACGAGAGGATCGAGGATTTCTTTTCGTTCAGCTCGTTGGCATACTGGCGCTTCTGGAGCGAGAGTGCCGCCACGGCGAGCAGCGTCGCCACGATCACGACCATCACGGTCGAATACATTATAATATATGCGTTGCCGTTCTTGTCGCTGAACAGCCCCTTTTTCTTCTCGTCCTTCAGTTCGACGAACGCCGAGGCGGGGGCCATGCAGACCGGGCATTTTTCGGGTGCGGCGTCTCCTTCGTGAATGTAGCCGCAAACGGTGCATTTGAATTTTTCGTTGCCATATTCTCCCTATTTTGCCAGTTTAACACGTTTCTTTCTGCGCGAGATGTTCGCCTCGACCACATAGTAGTCCACCAGCGGAGCCAGCGCATTCATGAAGAGGATCGACAGCATCATGCCTTCGGATAGGCCGGATTGACCACGCGGATCAGCACGGCCAGCGCACCGGTCATCAGACCCACGATGTATTTGCCCTTGTCGGTCTGCGCCGAGGTGACGGGATCGGTGGCCATGAAGACCGCACCGAAAGCGAAACCGCCGACGATCAGGTGCCACCATGCCGGATAGGTCGTCACGCCGAGCGCTTGAAGAGATAGCCCATCGCCAGACCGCCGACGAATACCGAGACCATCGTGCGCCACGAAGCGACGCCCGTGAAGAGCAGGATCGCCGCGCCGATCAGGATCGCCAGCGTCGAAGTCTCGCCCACGCAGCCCGGAATGAAACCGAGGAAGGCGTCCATGGCCGAATAGCCCATCTGGCCCGTGGTGCTCAGGTTTTCGAGCGCCGTTGCGCCGGAGAAGCCGTCCACCACGCCCTCGCCGGAGGTCATGCCCGCGATCCACACCGTCGCGCCCGACATCGAAGGCGTATAGGCGAAGAAGGCGAAGGCGCGCGCCAGCAGCGCGGGATTGAAGACGTTCATGCCCGTACCGCCGAACACCTCCTTGCCGAAGACGACGGCGAAGGCGGTCGAGAGAGCCACCATCCACAGCGGGATGTCCACCGGCATGATCATCGGGATCAGCAGACCCGTCACGAGGAAACCTTCGTTGACCTCGTGGCCGCGGGCCTGTGCGAAGGCGAACTCGATGCCCAGGCCGACGACGTACGAAACGACGATGATGGGCAGCACCTTCAGGAACCCGAACCAGAGCGAAGCCCAGAATTCGGGCTGTACGCCCTGCGAGAGGAAATGCAGGTAACCCGTGTTATAGAACCCGAACAGGAGCGCCGGCATCAGGGCGACGACCACCATGATCATCGTACGCTTCATGTCGTTGCAGTCGCGTATGTGCGCGCCCTTCTGCGTCGTGTCGGGTACGAACAGGAACGTTTCGAACGCATCGAACGTCGATTCCAAAAGCCCAGCTTGCCACCCTTGGTGAACGTGGGCTTGAGCTTGTCTACCAAATTGCGTAATGCGCTCATCGTTATGCCTCCTTAATCATTAAGTTAATACCGTCGCGGATGATCTGCTGTATCTCGATCTTCGAGGGGTCTACGAATTCGCACAGGGCGAAATCCTCCTCTACGACCTCGTAGATGCCGAGGTTCTCCATCTTGTCGATGTCGCCGGCAAGGCAGGCCTTCAGCAGGTACATCGGGTAAATGTCCATCGGCAGGTACTGCTCGTAGAGCCCCGTCACGACGAACGGGCGCTCGCCGCCGTTCATGTTGGTGTCGAGGTCGTAGGCCTTCTTCGGGCAGAGCCACGAGAAATAGGAGCGCGATACGGAGAACTTGTTGAAACGGGGCATCGCCCAGCCCAGCAGCTCGAACTTGTCGCCTTCGGGAATCACCGTCAGCTGGTTGGCATAGAAACCGATGAAGCCGTCGGCCGCGGTTTTCGCACCCGTGAGCACGTTGCCCGAAATGATGCGCACATGGTCGCCCTCCTTCTGAGGCTTCACGTTGCCCTTGAGGATCGAATCGACCTTGGCGCCCGCGATGATGCGGCAGTACTGCGGCTTTTCGATCTCCGAGCCGGCCACGGCGATGATCTTCGTCATATCGACGCGGCCCTCGTTGAACAGACGGCCGATGATCGCCAGATCCTGAATGTTGACCGTCCACACGACGTCGCCCTTGTTCACGGGGTCGATGTGGTGGATCTGGATGCCGACGTTGCCCGCGGGATGCTTGCCCGCGAAGGTGTGCAGCTCGGCACCCTTGAGCATGGGCATCTGCCCCTCGGCCTTGGCACGCACCGAAAGGTGCACTTTGCCCGGCGTGAGGCGGCGCATCACCTCGATGCCGGCCTGGAGGTTCTTCTGCTCGTTGCGGAGCACGAAGTTGTAATCCGGGGCCAGCGGCGCGGAGTCGAAGGCGGAAACGAAAACGGCCTTCGGCGTGTCGTTCGGGTCGGCGATGATGCCGTAGGGCCGCTGCACGATCATCGGCCAAAGGCCCGAACGGAGCAGCAGTTCGACAATCTCCTCGCGGGACGCTTTCTGGAGGTCGGGCTTGGCGAACTCCTCGTAGCTCTGCGTGGCATCCGGCGTTACGGTTACGGAGAGCACCTTGCGCTTCTCCCCGCGGTTGACGGCAGCAACCGTCCCGCTGACCGGCGACGTGAAGAGGACACGCTCGCTGTACTTGTTGAAGAACAGCGGCGTACCGGCTTTCACCTCATCGCCTACCTTAACCAGCAACTTGGGAGTCACGCCCTCGAAATCGAGAGGCGGAGGGCATACTCCGAAGCCAGCGGCGCGTCGGCCAGAGACTCCTGAGCCTTTCCCCGGAGATTGATGTCGAGACCCTTGCGTAGTGTAATGATTTTCGACATGGTTAAAGATTTTGATTGTTATGTTTGGATATATTTTGGGTTCGTCGTGCGTTGTTAGTGTGCTAACAGCCATAATTCGCGTGCGAAAATACGAATTTTTCCGAGAATCCGGTATGCAATATCTATTATTTTTTAATTTACTTAAAATTCGTACATTTGTCGCGATGACCGATCAATTCGTCAACATACACACCCACCGCCCGACCGGCCGCGGCATCGAACTGCGGACAGCCGGAATTCATCCGTGGAATGCTGACAAAGAAGACGTTAGCACGATCGTGCCGTTGCTCGGCGACGTGCAGGCCGTCGGCGAAACGGGACTCGATTTCGTGCATGGCGCCGACCGTGAAACACAGTTGGCGGCGTTCAGGGCGCAGCTCGCGCTGGCGCGCGAACGGCGGCTGCCCGTGGTTCTGCACTGCGTCAGGGCTTTCGAGCCGGTCATGCGCGAACTGGACGCCTGCCGGCCCCGCGCAGCGATCTTCCACGGCTTCATCGGATCGCCCGAACAGCCCGCCGGGCCGTCTTAAAGGCTATTACCTCTCGTTCGGCCTGCGCGCCTTCGCATCGCCCAAGACGCTGGAATCCCTGCGCGAAACGCCCCTCTCGCAGCTTTTTCTCGAAACCGACGACAGCGACGTCCCGATCGAAGAGATTTACGCGCGCGCCGAAAGTAAAGGCGTCACGCCGGAGGAACTGCAACGGGCGACGCTGGAAAACTACGGACGGATATTTACGACCGGGCCGCAAGGGCAGGACAAGGCGGCCGGAACGCCGCCGCTCCCGGCCCGATAAAACGAACACAGCAATTGAAAATGAATACGGATAATTGGCTTGAACGCACCGAGCTGCTGCTCGGCAAAGAGAAACTCGACCTGCTCCGAAAGGCCCACGTACTGGTCGTCGGGCTGGGCGGCGTGGGAGCCTATGCCGCCGAGATGATCGTCCGGGCCGGCGTGGGCCGCATGACCATCGCCGATGCCGACGCCGTGGCGCCGAGCAACATCAACCGCCAGCTGGTCGCCCTCCACTCGACCGTCGGCCGCCAGAAAGCCGAAATTCTGGCCGAACGCCTGCGCGACATCAACCCGGAGATAGAACTCACGGTGGTCAGCCGCTATATCAAGGACGAGGAGACTGACCTGCTGCTCGACGCCGCGAAATACGACTACGCAGTGGACGCCATCGACACCCTCTCGCCCAAACTGGCGCTGATAAAAGGTGCTTTGGACCGTTCGCTGCCGCTGGTCAGCTCGATGGGCGCAGGGGCCAAGACCGACCCGACGAAGATGGAGATCGCCGACATCTCCAAGACCCACCACTGTCCGCTGGCCCACATGCTGCGCAAGCGGCTCCACAAAATCGGCGTCCGCAGCGGTTTCAGGGCCGTCTACTCGCCCGAACCGATGCGCGAAGACGCTGATCCTCTGCGAGGAGCAGAACAAGAAGTCGAACGTCGGCACCATATCCTACATCCCCGCGCTGTTCGGCATCGGCTGCGCGTCGGTCGTAATCCGCGGCCTGATCGGAGAAATGAACTAAAAACGCATATCCTTATGAAACCTAACATCGTATTTCTGGACGAGTACACCCTCGGGGGTGCCGACCTGACCCGCCTGCACGAGCTGGGCCGGTACACGGGTTACAGCACGACCGCGCCGGACGAGGTCGCGGATCGCTGCCGCGATGCCGAAATCGTCATCACCAACAAAGTCGTGATGCGCCGCGAGACGCTCGCCGCACTCCCCGGGCTGCGCCTGATCTGCATAGCCGCCACGGGCATGAACAACATCGACCTCGACGCCGCGGCCGAGCTGGACATCGCCGTCAGGAACGCCGCGGGCTACTCGACGCACTCCGTAGCCGAAACCACCCTCGGGGCGGCCATCGCCCTGCGGCGGCACATCGTCTACTACGACCGCTATGTCAAGAGCGGCGCTTACTCGGCCGCCGGGCAGCAGTTCCACTTCGCCAAACCCACGCACCAGCTCTACGGCTCGAAGTGGGGCATCGTGGGGCTCGGCGCCATCGGGCACGAAGTGGCGCGGCTCGCCGCGGCCTTCGGCTGCGAGGTACGCTACACCTCGACCTCGGGCGCCGTGCGCGAAGAGCCCTACCCCGCCGTGTCGCTTCCCGAACTGCTGGGCTGGGCGGACACGGTCTCGGTGCACGCGCCGCTGAACGACCGCACCCGCGGACTGATCGGCGCGCCGGAACTGTCGGTCATGAAACGCTCGGCCCTCCTCATAAACGTCGCCCGCGGCGGCATCGTCGATGAAGCGGCGCTGGCCGAAGCACTCGACCGGGGTTCGATCGCCGGCGCGGCCCTCGACGTCTTCTCGCGCGAACCCTTCGCCGCCGACAGTCCGCTGCTCGGCATCCGCGAACCCGACCGCCTGCTGCTCTCGCCCCACAACGCATGGTCGCCCCGCGAAGCCGTGGACGTGCTGGTAGGATGCGTCGAAGAGAATATCAAAACATTTTATCACATAGGATAATGACCGGGAGACCTCTGCTGACCCTTATCGTTCCCGCCTATAACGCCGCAAATTATCTCCCGAACTGTCTCGACGACCTGCTGGCCCAGACGTTCCGGGATTTCGAAGTGCTGGTGATGGACGACGGCTCCACCGACCGGACGGCCGACATCGGCGAGCAATACGCCAGACGCGATCCGCGCATCCGGGTCATGCGTCTGCCGCACGGCGGAGTCTCCGCGGCCCGGAACCGGGGACTGGAGATGGCCGAAAGCCGTTACGTCGCATTCATGGACTGCGACGACCGGGTTGATCCCCAATATCTGGCTGCATTTTTCCGCACCCCGCTGCCCGACGGCGACCTGCTGGTCAGCCAAGGCGTCGCCATCGAATACATCGCCCAAAACCGCACGGAGCTTTACGACTACCCCGACACCACCGGCACGCAAGGCGAGCTGGGGAAAATAATCGTCGAAAACCGCCTGCTGCGCGACGGATGGACCTACTGCAAACTGTTCTCCCTCCCGCTGATCCGCCGGGAAGCGCTCCGGTTCGACACCGGGCTCTCCATTTGCGAGGATCTCGTCTTCGTACTCGGATACCTGAGCCACGTCCGGCAGATCATTCTGCGTTCGGGTACCTATTACCATTATCAGGTCTGCCCCGACGGAACGTCGCTTTCGCAGCGGCGGCAGCCCGCCGCCGAAACATTTCGCGCCGGAGTGTCGATACTGGCCAAACAGCAGGCGCTGACCGAACGGTTCGGGATCACCGATCCCGAATATCTGGCCGAAGCCTATTCGGAACACGGACTGACAAATCTCGCAAGGTCGATCAGTACGACAGATGCGGCCGGCAACCGCGCTTTGCAGCGCGAAATCATCCGCAACCGGGAGCTGTTCAGGCAATATTTCGACGCCGATTCGATGCATCATCCCATCGTCGGAAAGAAAATCCTGTGGCTGTACCTCACCCTTCCCGAATCGCTTCACCTGCTGCCCCATTGGATCGTCCGGTTCCGCCATTTCATCCGGAGAATCAAGGGACGGCCCATATATTACTGAAAAACAGTTTCAAAAACGATGGAAACGACCGACCGACGCCAAAAGTCTTCGACTGGCTCGACGCCCGCGGCATCGCCTACACGTGGTACGAACACCCCGAGGCACCGACCATCGAGGCCGCACGCCGCTACTGGCGCGACGACGGATCGAAGCACTGCAAGAACCTCTTTTTCCGCAACCACAAAGGCAACCGCCACTACCTCGTATGTTTCGACTGCGAACGGAACCTGGCCATCCACGACCTGGAACACCGCCTGAGGCAGGGCAAACTGTCGTTCGCTTCGGAGCAGCGCATGGAGCGCTGGCTGGGGTTGCGTCCCGGTTCGGTGTCGCCCTTCGGGCTGATCAACGACCCGGCCAGGCACGTGCACCTGTTCCTCGACGCCAGCCTGCAACGGCTGCCGGCCTACTCGTTCCACCCCAACGACAACCGGTCGACGGTGGTGATCTCCCGTGAGGAGTTCCTGCGTTACCTGGCGGCCGTAGGCAACACCTACGAGTTCATCGAGCTCTACTGACCCGCCCATGCGCAGCAGCGATCGCCGCAGACGAAAAACTTCCGGTCCGCGCCATCACCCAAGGCAGCCCCGGAGGTCCGCGGCGCGAATCTTCTGCAGAAGGCGGTACGATTGCCGAAACAACTGACGTTGTTCGGAGGAACCCACACCCGCACAAATTTCGTCCGGTTCCGCTCCATCATGCGCAGGAATTCATTATCTTTGACTATTGCAAAACCTAAAAAAGAATCGGCATGAAGAAATTTACGCTCACCCTGCTCCTGATTTTCGGCACGGTTTCCGCGCTCTTCGCCCAGCAGAGCGTCCGGGAGGATATCTTCGCTTTTCTGAAGCGCGAAGGCTATGTCCCAACGTTCGACGAAGACAGGGACATTCTGTTCAAAGTACAGGGAATCAACTACTACGCCATCATAAAAGAAGTGGCGGACATGGATTACGCCTATGTGGAGGTATCGGCGAATTTCACTGCCGACGTCCCTTATGACAAACTGCTGGCGATTTCCAACGATCAGAACCGGGACAAATTCGTTTGCAAGTGTTCGGCGGAGCGAGACGGAGAGGACAACTGCTTCAAGGTCGCCATGGAATTCATCACAAACAACCGGACGAATACCGAATACCAGATGGCGCACGCCCTGCGTCTCCTACCCGGCTGGATCGAGAAGTTCAAGGAGGAACTCGACTAAGAGCAGCGCGAAGCATCCGGCCGAAAACCGTTCCGCACCCGGAACCGGATTCCGCCCGAAACAAAAATCCCGCACTTTACGGTGCGGGATTTTTGTGTCAGCAAGCGGGCTATTTCAGCTCCACGAGCGCCTTGCCGGTCATTTCGGCAGGCTGTTCGAGGCCCATCAGGCGGAGCACCGTGGGAGCCACGTCGGCCAAGATGCCGTCGTGCACCGACTTCACGCGGTCGAAACGACCACGATGGGCACCGGATTGAGCGAGTGCGCCGTATTGGGCGTACCGTCGGCATTGACGGCGTTGTCGGCATTGCCGTGGTCGGCGATCATCACGACCTCGTAACCGTTGGCCTTGGCCGCTTCGACGACCTTGGCGACGCATCCGTCTACGGCCTTCACCGCTTTGACGATGGCCTCGTAAACGCCCGTATGGCCGACCATGTCGCCGTTGGCGAAATTCAGGCAGATAAAGTCGAACTTCCGCTCACCGAGTGCAGCAACCAGTTTATCAGCGACTTCCGGAGCGCTCATCTCGGGTTGCAGGTCGTAGGTGGCCACCTTGGGCGACGCGACGAGGATACGGTCTTCGCCCGCGAACTCCGCCTCGCGGCCACCGTTCAGGAAGAACGTCACGTGGGCATATTTCTCGGTCTCGGCGATGCGCAGCTGCCGCAAGCCCTGCTTCGAAACGAACTCGCCGATGGTGTTGGGCACGTTCTCCTTGTCGAAGAGGATGTGCAGGCCCGTGAACTTGGCGTCATAGGGCGTCATGCAGCAGTAGTAGAGCGGCATGGTGTGCATCCCTTCGGCCGGCATGTCCTCCTGCGTCAGCACGACGGTCAGCTCCTTGGCGCGGTCGTTGCGGTAGTTGAAAAAGATCACCACGTCGTTCGGGCGGATCATGCCGACGGGCTGTCCGTTCTCGTCGATGCGCACGAAGGGCTTGATGAACTCGTCCGTCACGCCCTCGTCATAGGACTTCTGGACGGCTTCGACCATGTCCGACGAACGTTCGCCGATGCCGTTGACCAGCGCGTCGTATGCGATCTTCACACGCTCCCAGCGCTTGTCGCGGTCCATGGCGTAATAACGGCCGATCACCGTAGCGATCCTGCCCGTCGTGGCGGCGAGGTGCTTTTCGAGGTCGGCGACGAAACCCTTGCCGCTGCGCGGTCGGTGTCGCGGCCGTCCATAAGCAATGCACGTAGGTATTGTCGAGGCCGTAGCCGCCGAAATGTCGCACAACTTGAAGAGGTGCTCCAGCGACGAGTGTACGCCGCCGTCCGACACGAGGCCCATGAAATGCATGTTCACGCCGTTCTTTTTGGCATGTTCGAACGCTGCCTTGACCTCGGGGTTCTCCAGGATCGAATTGTCGCGGCAGGCGCGGTTGATCTTCACCAGATCCTGGTAGACCACGCGGCCGGCGCCGATATTGAGGTGCCCGACCTCCGAGTTGCCCATCTGGCCGTCGGGCAGGCCGACGTTCTCGCCGTCGGTGCGCAGCTCGGCATGGGGATATTTCGCCGTCATGGCCGAGATATATTCGGGATGGACGGTCGAAATGACATCGGCCTTGTCGTGGCGGCCGTTGCCCCAGCCGTCGAGGATCATCAGTAATACCTTGTTATTCATAATCGTTTGTTTTTAGTAATTATCTCATCTGTTTCGCTCCGGCCCATGCCGTCGCACCGTTTGGCCTGCGCACCGCCGATTCCCCACCCGGCAAATTTCCGCCGCAGCGCGATCGGGAACCGTGTCGGAACCGCCGCCAGACATTGCGACCGGGAATTCGCCGCCGGAAATTATCGCCGGAAAATCACAACCGCCCCGCCGCAAATTCATCAGCCGGCAACTTGCCAAAAGGCGGTTCGCCGCCGGAATCGGACGGCCTAATGCAGCTGCGCCATTATCAGCTCCACGGCCTTGTCGATGGCCGCCTGCAACCCGTCGGGGTTCTTGCCGCCGGCCGTGGCGAAGAACGCCTGACCGCCGCCGCCGCCCTGCATCAGTTTCGCAGCTTCGCGCACCACGGCTCCGGCATTTACGCCCTGCGCCGTGATCTCTTCGCCGAGCATCACCGTCAGCATCGGCTTGCCGTCGTTGACCGAACCCTGCACGAGCACCAGTTTCGGGCACGCGCACGCAGACAATAGGCCAGATCCTTGACGAATTCGGGCGTACGGTCGGTCTGCGTGGCGATCAGCTGCACGCCGCGGCGTTCGGGCGTCGAGGCGATGATCTTATCGGCCCACTGCGCAACCTGCTCGCGGCGCATGGTCTCGACCTCCTTCGACAGCGCTTCGTTGCTTTCGAACATCTTCTTGACGGCCTGCAGCACCTGCGGGTTATGCAGATAGTCGCTGATGTCGCGCATCGTATCCTCGGCGGCATAGATGATCTGCTCGGCGCGCTCGCCCGTCACGGCCTCGATACGGCGCACGCCGGCCGAAATGGCGCTTTCGTTCAGGATCTTGAAGAAGCCGATGTTGCCCGTGGCGCTGGTATGCGTACCGCCGCACAACTCGACCGACGAGCCGAAGCGGACCATGCGCACCTTGTCGCCGTACTTCTCGCCGAAGAGCATCATCGCACCGCATTTCTCAGCCTCCTCCTTGGTGGCTTCGCGGTTCTCTTCGAGCGGATAGTTGGCCCGCACGGCGCGGTTTACAAGCATCTCGACCTCGCGCAGCTCCTGCGGGTCATTTTCTGGAAATGGAGAAGTCGAAACGCAGGATTTCGGGCGTCACCATCGAACCTTTCTGCTCGACATGCTGTCCGAGGACCTTGCGCAGCGCCTCGTGCATGAGGTGCGTGGCCGTATGGTTGTTGGCCGCGGACTGACGCTTCGCGGCGTCCACGACGGCCGTGAACCCGGCCGCGGGATTTTCGGGCAGCTCCTGACGATATGGATAATCAGTCCGTTTTCCTTCTCGGTGGCCACGACCGCGATGCGCTCGTCGGCGTTCTCGATATAGCCGATGTCGCCGATCTGACCGCCCGAATTGCCGTAGAACGGCGTGCGGTCGAAGACCAGCTGGTAAGAGGTCTTGCCTTTGGAGGTCACGCGGCGGTAGCGGGCGATCCGGACCTGCTCGGTCAGCGTATCGTACCCCGTGAAGAGGCTCTCCTGATGGGGAACAGCTCCACCCAGTCGTCGGTATCGACGGCCGCAGCGTTGCGCGAACGCTCCTTCTGGGCCTGCAGTTCGGTTTCGAAGGCCGCGAGGTCCACGCCGACGCCCTGCTCGCGGGCGATCAGCTCCGTCAGGTCGATCGGGAAGCCGAACGTATCGTAGAGTTCGAAGGCGTCCTTGCCCGAAATCAGCTCCCGGCCCTCGCCCTTGGTCTTTTCGATCACGCCGTCCAGCAGGTTGATGCCCGTGGCCAGCGTACGCAGGAACGAAGCCTCCTCCTCCTCGATCACCTTTTCGATCAGCGACTGCTGGGCCTTCAGTTCGGGAACTGCTCCCCATCTGCTCCACCAGTCCGGGAACGAGCTTGCAGATCGTCGGCTCCGTAAAGCCGAGGTAGGTATAGCCGTAACGCACGGCGCGGCGCAGGATGCGGCGGATGACGTAACCGGCCTTGACGTTCGACGGCAGCTGGCCGTCGGCGATCGAAAAGGCGATGGCGCGCAGGTGGTCGGCGATGACGCGCATCGCCACGTCGCACTTGGCGTCGGCGCCGTAAACCTTGCCCGACAGCTGCGAAATACGCTGGATCGTAGGCTGGAAGACATCGGTGTCGTAATTGGACTTCTTGCCCTGCAGAATCATGCACAGACGCTCGAAGCCCATGCCCGTATCGACGTTGCGGGCCGGCAGCGGCTCCAGCGAGCCGTTGGCCTTGCGGTTGAACTGCATGAAGACGAGGTTCCAGATCTCGATCACCTGCGGATGGCCCGCATTGACCATCTCGCGGCCCGGCTTGGCGGCGATCTCCGCCTCGTCGCGCAGGTCGAAATGAATCTCCGAGCAGGGACCGCAGGGACCCGTCTCGCCCATCTCCCAGAAGTTGTCGTGCTTGTTGCCGCGGATGATGTGGTCTTCGGGCAGGAATTGCTTCCAGTAGTCGTAAGCCTCCTGATCGAAGGGCACGCCGTCCTCCTCGGAGCCTTCGAAAACCGTGGCGTACATGCGGTCGGCGGGAAGTTTGTAGACGCCGTGGAGCAGCTCCCACGCCCATTCGATCGCCTCTTTCTTGAAGTAATCGCCATAAGACCAGTTGCCCAGCATCTCGAACATCGTATGGTGGTAGGTGTCATGCCCCACCTCCTCCAGGTCGTTGTGCTTGCCCGAAACGCGCAGACACTTCTGGGTGTCGGCCGCACGCGGATATTTGCGGGGCGCATTGCCCAGGAAAATATCCTTGAACTGGTTCATGCCCGCGTTGGTGAACATCAGCGTGGGATCCCCCTTGACGACCATCGGTGCCGAGGGCACGATCACATGGCCCTTGCTCTCGAAGAAGTCCAGAAAGGCCCGGCGAATTTTATTCGATTCCATATATAAGATTTTATCCGATTTCCACGTTTGTGATTTCGGGTTGCAAAATTACACAATTAAAGTTAAATTTGCATCCTATTAACCGGAGTTTTTTCCGCAATGAAGCAAAAAGGGCAGAGATTCGACACGCAGGCGCTGACACAGGAAGCGCAGGCGCTGACGCGCGACGTGGTCTCGGCGCCTTTCCGCCTGCGCACCTACCGCCTGATCCGGAAAATACTGATCGGCTTCATCCTCGTCTCGATCGCCAACGTGCTCTTCTCGTACTTCTTCTACACCCCCAAGATGTACCGCATCATCCGCGACAACCGCGACCTGGTCATCAAGTACCGCATCCTGCAAGACCGCATACGCACCTCGCAGCGGCGCGTGGACGAAATCCGCCACCGCGACAACTACGTCTACCGCTCGCTCTTCTCGACCGACACGGTGTCGATCGACGGCGTGTGGCAGCCCTACCCCGACACCAAATACGCCCCGATGGCCGGGGACGACTTCGCCCCGCTGATGGTCGGCACCTGGAAGCAGCTCGACGCGCTGGCCCGCATACTCTACCTCGAATCGGTGTCCTTCGACGAATTGCAGGCATTCGCCCGCGACAAGGAGAAAATGTCGTCGGCGATCCCGGCCATCTGGCCCATCGACCGCTCGGCGCTGCACAACGACCATATCGGCGCCTTCAACCTGCGCCGGATGCACCCCGTGCTGGGGTATATCCGCCCCCACAAGGGCATCGACCTGGGCTGCGACCGCGGCACGCCGGTCTACGCCACGGGCGACGCCGTGGTGGAGGTCGCCTCCTCGGGGGGCAACGGCGGCTACGGACACATGGTGCTGCTGAACCACGAATTCGGCTACAAGACCCGCTACGCACACCTGAGCAAAGTCCTCGTGCAGCCGGGCGAACGGGTCGCCCGCGGGCAGGTCATCGCCGAAACGGGCAACACGGGCATCTCCTCGGGCCCCCACCTCCACTACGAGGTGATCCACAAGGGCATGCCGGTGAACCCGATCAACTATTTCAACCGCAACATGACCGCCGCGGAATACGACGCACTCATGGAG
>JBKSUH010000032.1:0-16432 GCA_047233565.1 Alistipes sp. | reverse complement strand
GTGGTCGACAGCGGGGTGGAACCGGGTGAGCGGGTCGTCACGGCCGGGGTTTACCAGTTGCGGCAGGGCGAACGGGTGAGAATCTTAAACTGATGCGACGATGAGCCTGCCCGAATATTCATTGAAGAACAGAAAAGTCGTTTGGTTTTTCCTTTTCATCCTGCTGGCGGGCGGAGCCTTGGGCTTCGTTACGCTGGGAAAAAAGGAGGACTCGGTATTCGTCATCAAGAGTGCGTCGCTGGTCTGCTCCTACCCGGGCGCCACGCCGCTCGAAGTCGAACAGCTTGTGACCGAACCGATCGAGCGCGAGGTGCAGTCGATGCGCCTCGTGCATAAAATCACGTCCGAATCCTATTACGGACTGTCGAAGATCCTGGTCGAATTAGACCCTGCGACCCGTGCTTCCGAGATACCCCAGTTGTGGGATGAACTGCGGCGCAAGGTACTCAACATCCAGCCCCGGCTGCCTGCCGGGGCTTCGCCCGTGACCGTGGCCGACGATTTCGGCGACGTCTACGGTATCTATTACGGCCTGTCGGTCGACGGGGGTTTCACCTGGGCGGAGTTGCGCGACTGGGCACAGCGGATCAAGACGGCGCTCGTGACGGTCGACGGCGTGCAGAAGGTGAGCCTTTTCGGCGAGCAGACGCCCGTCGTGAACGTCTATGTCAGCCTTGCAGCGCTTGCCAACTTCGCTATCCGCCCCGAGACGATCGTGGCGACCATCGGCCAGCAGAACACCATCGTCAACAGCGGCGAGAAACAGGCCGGGGCGCTCCAGATACAGATTCTCGAGGCCGGAACCTACAAGGGCCTCGACGATATCTCAAACCAGATGCTGACCGCTGCCTCGGGCAAACAATACCGCCTGGGCGACATCGCCCGCGTCGAACGGGGCTATGCCGACCCGCCGCAGACGCTCATGCGCGTCGACGGCCGCCGTGCCGTGGGCATCGGCATTTCGACCGAGGCGCAGGTCGACGTGGTGAAAACCGGGGAGAAGATCATCCGCGTGCTCGACGGCCTTACGCGCCAGATGCCCGTCGGCATGGATCTTACGGTGCTTTATCCCGAGAACCGCATCGCGCAGCAGGCCAATGCGACCTTCGTGCTGAACCTCGCCGAGTCGGTGGCCATCGTCATCCTGATCATCATGCTCGTCATGGGTTTCCGCGCCGGGGTGCTGATCGGCAGCTCGCTGCTGTTCTCCATCGGGGGTACGCTGCTGCTGATGCAGTTCCTGGGCGAGGGGCTCAACCGTACGTCGCTCGCCGGGTTCATCATCGCCATGGGTATGCTCGTGGACAATGCCATCGTGGTGACCGATAACGCGCAGCAGGCCATGCTGCGGGGTGTCGCGCGGCGCCGTGCGGTCGTCGACGGGGCGAATGCCCCGCGCTGGAGCCTGCTCGGCGCGACGCTGATCGCCATTTTCTCGTTCCTGCCGCTCTACCTGGCGCCGTCGTCCGTGGCCGAGATCGTCAAGCCGCTGTTCGTCGTGCTGGCCTTGTCGCTGTTGCTGAGCTGGGTGCTGGCCCTGACGCAGACGCCGCTTTTCGGCGACTTCATGCTCCGCGTGAACCCTGCCGCGCACGATCCCTACGATACGAAATTTTACCGCGCTTTCGACCGCCTGCTGGCTGCCCTGCTGCGATGGCGGTGGGGCGTCGTGGCAGGCGTCGTGGCGCTCTTTGCGGCGGCATTGGCGGTAATGGGTCTTATGCCCCAGAATTTCTTCCCGTCGCTCGACAAGCCCTATTTCCGTGCCGACGTGCTGCTGCCCGAGGGGTACAATATCCGGGACACGGAACGCAACCTGCGCACGATGGAGGAGTGGCTTCATGCGCAGCCCGAGGTGAAGACCGTCTCGGTGACGATGGGTTCCACGCCGCCGCGCTACTACCTGGCCAGCAGCAGCGTTTCGCTGCGCCCCAATTTCGGGAACATCCTCGTCGAACTGCACGACAAAGGGCAGACCGAAGCTGTCGAGGCGCGTTTCAACGCCTATGTCCGGGCGATGTGCCCCGACGTGTGGCTGCGCTCGTCGCTTTCAAGCTCGCCCGTGCCCGACGCCGCGATCGAATTCGGGTTCATCGGCGACGATATCGACACGCTCCGCCGGCTGACGCAGGCGGCCGAGGATATCATGTGGCGTACGCCCGGCACGGCGAATATCCGCAACAGCTGGGGCAACCGCGTTCCGACGTGGCTGCCGCTCTACTCGCAGATGAAGGGCCAGCGCATCGGCGTCACCCGCAGTCAGATGGCACAGGGCATTACCATCGCCACGCAGGGCTACCGGCTCGGCGAGTACCGCGAGGGCGACCAGTTCATGCCGATCCTTCTGAAGGACGAGAATATCGACACCTACAACCTCACCAACCTGCAGGCACTGCCGATTTTCACCCCCGCCGGCAAGGTCTACTCCATCGAGCAGGCGACCGACGGCTTCCGCTTCGAATACCGCGTCGGAGTGGTGAAACGCTACAACCGTCAGCGGGTCATGAAGGCGCAGTGCGACCCCGGCCGCGGGGTCAACACCATGCGGCTCTACGCTGCGCTGCGGGATTCGGTTCTGCGCGGCGTGGTGCTCCCCGAAGGGTATTCGATGAAGGTTTTCGGCGAGCAGGAGAGCCAGCAGGAATCCAACTCGGCCCTGGCCAGGTATATGCCCCTGACGATGGTGCTTATCTTCATCGTGCTGCTCCTGCTTTTCCGCAACTACCGCGAGCCGGTCGTCATCCTGCTGATGATCCCGCTGATCTTCATCGGCGTGGTGCTCGGACTGGCCGTCACGGGCAAGGTCTTCAACTTCTTCTCCCTGCTGGGACTGCTGGGGTTGGTGGGCATGAACATCAAGAACGCCGTGGTGCTGGTCGGACAGGTCGGCGTGCTGCGCTCCGAAGGCAAGGATGCCTACGAAGCCCTCACGGCGGCTACGCGCAGCCGAATCGTCCCCGTGGCGATGGCTTCGGGTACCACGATCCTCGGTATGCTGCCCCTGTTGTTCGACTCGATGTTCGGCGCCATGGCCGCCACGATCATGGGCGGCCTGCTCGTCGCCACGCTGCTGACGGTCTGCGTGCTGCCGGTCGTCTATGCCATTTTCTACAATATCCGCAAGTCATGAAGAATTATCTGATCCTCTCCGCACTGCTGGCCTTCGTGCCCGCCACCGCCCAGACCTCGCTCGGCGACTACCGGCAGGCCGTGACCGAATACAGCTGGGAGCTGAAGGTCGCCGCATCGAAGAGCGATGCCGCTTCCCAGACCATGGGACAGGCTCGTACGGGTTACCTGCCGCGGCTGTCGCTCGACGGCAGTTTCACCGCCACGGTACACCACTACGACGGGGTGGAGCGGTGGAATTTCAGCGTCCTTCCGCAACTCGTGCAGACCGTCTACGGCGGCGGGGCCGTACGTGCGGCCTACAAACAGGCCGAGCTGGGCTACGACATCGCTCTCTGCGACGAGGAGTTCACGCAGCTCGACGTGCGTTATGCGGCCGAGTATACCTACTGGAACCTCTCCGCCATGGAGTTGTATGCCGCATCCATGCGCCAGTATGTCAACATAATCCGCTCGCTCAAGGAGGTCGTCGACCGCCGTTTCGCCGAGGGCTACATTGCCAAGGGCGATGTGCTAATGATCGACGCCCGTCTGAGCGAAGCGCAGTACGGGCTGGTGAGTGCCGAGCAGAATTATACCGTCGCGCTGCACAATTTCAACATCCTGCGCGGCACGGATCCCGACCTTGCGGTGGAACTTGCTCAGGGCATCCGCGATTCGCTGCCGCAGCCTGTGCGGGTGCCCGCCGCCGAAGCGGCGGCATTCAGACCCGACTATGCCGCCGCGCAGCTGCGCAGCGACCGGGCCGAAGCCGGCATCCGCGCGGCCCGTGCGGCCTTCAATCCGCAGCTGAGCGTCGGCATCGGGGGATCGTGGCAGCCCTATTATCCCAACCGCACGGGCGCTACGACGGTGGACGGCTCGGCGTTCGTGAAACTCTCGCTGCCGATATTCCACTGGGGCGAACGCCGCCGCGCGACGGCGTCGCCCGTGCCGTACAGCGGCAGAGCGAATGGGACGCCGCGCAACTCTATGACGATATCGTGCGCGAAGAGATGAACGGCTGGACGGCGCTGGAGAACAGCCGTGCGCAGGTCGAAGCCATGGAGCAGAGCCTGCGCATCGCCGGCGAGAACCTCGACATCAGCACCTATTCCTACGGCGAGGGGCTGGCGACGATTCTCGACGTGCTGCAGGCCCAGCTGAGCTGGATTCAGCTCTATACCAACGCCATCAAGGCGCATTACAATTATGCCGTGGCGGTGTCTGATTACCGGCGGATTACGGCGCAGCAGTAGCCGGAAATAAAATCGGAGGGTCCGTCGGACCCTCCGATTTTTCGCCGGTTTGCGGTGTCAGGCTTTCACCGCGTCGGTGCTGACCACCGCGATTTCGTGCGATACGGGTGCGACCTTGCGCAGCATCTGCATCATGCCGCAATACTTTTCGTGCGCCAGCGTCACTGCACGGCCGACCTTGGCCTGGTCGTCCTCGGTGTCGCATTCGATGTTGTAGACCACGTGGAACGATTTGAAGGTACTTTCGGATTGAGGCGTTTCGTCCGAGAGCTCGCCCGAAATGCCGATCTCGAAGCGTTTGGGGCGGAAGCGTTCCTTATCCATAATCATCAGGGCTGTCTTGCCGACGCATTTCGCCGCGGCATAGAGCAGCAGTGTCTTGGGGTTCATCTCCTCGCAGCGGGGCCCGCCTTCGGACGTGAAGTCCGCATCCCCGGAGAGTTGCAGCGTTACTTTTTCGATCATAAGTCACAGAATTTATGTTGAACGCTGCAAGCGGGGCAAGAATCGTACCTTACCGGTATGCCCCCGCGGTTTCCGCCGCCGTTTCCGTACGGTGGACGGGGTGCACGATCTTAAAGCAGGTGCCTTTGCCCGGTGCGGAGACGACCGAGATGTCGCCGCCGAGTATTTCAATGATCGTGCGGCAGATGGAAAGCCCCAGCCCGACGCCCTTCGCATTGGAGTCGGTTTTGTAGAAACGCTCGAATATCCGGCCCACGTGCTCCTGCGAAATGCCTTTCCCCGTATCCCTGACGAACAGTTCGACCTCTCCCGCGCCCTCGTCCGTGCGGTACCCGAATGTAATGCTGCCCCTGTCGGTAAACTTCGCGGCGTTGTTTATCAGGTTGTTGATGACCTGTTTGAGCCGCGAGGCATCGGTGCGGATCGTCGTGTCGGCCTGCGGGAGTTCGAGCCTCAGTTCGACCTGTGGGGGCATGGTGAGCAGTTGGGACTGGTAGATATCCGACAGCAGCGTGTGCAGCGACTGGTCGCCGAAACAGAACTCCATGGTGTTCGACTCGATCTTCGAAAGGTCGAGGATGTCCGAGATCAGGCGCAGCAACTGGTCGCCGTTGGCCGAGATCAGGCGGCTGTACTCCTGCCTTTCCGTTTCGCTGAAGGGGACGTCGTCGCATGTCACGAGGTTGGCGAAGCCGATGATGGCGTTGAGCGGCGTCCGGATTTCATGGCTCATGTTGGCCAGGAACGCCGATTTCAGCCGGTCGTTCTCGCGGGCCTTGTCGCGGGCTTCGCGCAGGCGTCCTTCGACCTCCTTGTGGGCCTGGATGCTCTGGCAGATACCCACCACGCGATAGGGCGAGCCGTCGTGTGCCTGCCCCAGGTATACGGATTGTCCCTCGAACCATTCCCATGTCCCGTCGCAGCGGCGGACGCGGTAGGCGTATGCCTCGGGGGTGAGTATCCCGGATAGCTGCTTTGCGAATGCTGCGGAAAGGGTTTCCCGGTCGTCGGGATGGAGCATGTCGAAAAAGATCCCGGGACTCATCGAACAGTCGCCGCGCGGGATGCCGACGTGGTCGAACCAGCGGGCGTCGATGACCATTCTGCCGTTGTCCAGGTCGAAGAACCACGGGAAAATTTTCGTTTGCGCCATCGCCATGTCGAGAATGAACCTGCGGCAGACTTCCTCTTCGATGTCCCGGAACAGGAATACTATCCGGCGCAGTTTTCTATGCCGGTCGTAATGGCCAACGAAGCGGCCTTCGATATAGAATTTCAGATTGTCCCTGCCGGATAGCTGTATATAGCTCCACGGCGGCAGGTCGCCGTAGGTTTTGTGCCGTTCCAGCCCTTTGAAAATAGCGGGCAGAAGGTCTTTTTTATCATGACAGACAGAGAACAGGCCGGAGATGTTCAGCGGATGCGGAAAATCCCCCCCCCGAGGCGGAGTGCCTTGAATGCCTGCATGTTGATATCCGTTAATTCCCCTTCGGGGTGAGCGTGACGGCGCCGACGGACAGCATGCTCAGCGTGTCGGTATCGGACTGGGCGCCGGTGCCGGAAGCTGCGCGCGGGTCCTTGTGATGAAAAAGACGCGATTTCATCGAATGGAGGTTTAGCGAATCAGTGACGCCGCAAGGTAGGGATAATTTTCGACAGATGCAAAAGCGGCGGTTTGCGGAGAATCCGGCCGCGGCATATATTTCGTTTCCCTATATGGAAAAAGGTAAATTTTCGTATATTTGCCCTTTGTAAGAATTTAAGTGTCGTATGCGGAAAAATCTGAATTTATTGCTGGCCTTTGCCGTGTGTGCGTTGTGCGCGCCCGGAGTGCAGGCCGGAACCCCGAATCTGCTGCCTTTATCGACCGCGGCAGGTCCCTGTTCGACTTCGGTCGCTGGACCGACGCCCGGCATGAGTTCCTGCAGGCGCGGGAGACGCTTTCGCCCGCCGACCGCGAGGCGGCGCAGACGGTCGACTTCTATCTGGCGGCCTGTGCCGTCGAGTTGGGCAGCCGCGACGCCGAGGCCGCGCTCCGCCGATTCGAAGCGCGTTATCCCGGTTCGGTCTACGCCAACGACGTGCGGTTTTCGCTGGGGTCGCTCTATTGCGCCGAGGGCGATATGAGGCGTGCCCGCGAGGCCTTCGCAAAGACCGATTACAAGGCGCTGAGCCGCTCACGCAAGGAGCAGTACGACATCCGCATGGGCTATGTCGAATTCACCGACGGCAATTACGACAAGGCTTTCGGTTATTTTGACCGCATCGGCCCCCAGAGCGAATATGCCGACCATGCACTCTATTACAAATCCTATATCGACTATGCCGAAGGGCGCTACGGGCGTGCGAAACAGGGCTTCACGGCCTTGCAGCGCAGCGATGCCTACCGTGCCGTGGTGCCGTATTACCTCCTGCAGATCGAATTTCACGAGGGCAACTACCGCTATGTCGTCGAGAACGGCGGCAAACTGGTGCAGCGGGCCGTTCCCGAACGGCGCAAGGAGTTGGAGCGCGTCATCGCCGAATCGTGGTTTCACCTGGGCGACTATAACAAGACCATCGGGCATCTGGACGCTTTTACGGCTGCCGGCGGCGAACTCGACCGTGACGGCAGCTATCTGATGGGCTTCTCGCTTTACCGCACGGCACGCTATCCCGAGGCTGCGGAGTTCCTGCGCAAGGCCTGCGGTGCCGAGGATGCGTTGACGCAGAATGCCTCGTACCACCTGGCCGACTGCTATCTGCGTGCGGGTGACAAGCAGGCCGCCATGCAGGCGTTCGCCATGGCAGCGGACGACAAGCTCGATCCGGTGATCGCCGAAGACGCGCTGTTCAACTACGGCAAACTGCAATACGAGCTGGGCGGCGGTGCCTTCAACGGCGCGATCAACGTGCTGACGCGCTATGTCGCGCAGTATCCCGATTCTCCGCGCGTGGGCGAAGCCCGTTCGCTGCTGATCGCGGCCTACTACAATTCGAACGATTACGACGCGGCTTACCGGGCCATCAAATCCTTCCCGACACAGGATGCCGACATCCGAGCCGCATTGCAGAAGATCACCTATTTCCGCGGCCTGGAGGCGTACAGCGCCGGCGACATGCGTGCCGCGCAGCGTTACCTGGCCGAATCCGCGGCCATCAATGTCAGCCCCAAATACAGTGCGCTCAACTCCTTCTGGCAGGGCGAAATCGCCTTCGCACAGGGCGACTATACGGTCGCTGCGGCCAAATACAACGCCTATCTGAAGCGTGCCCCCCGCAGCGAAAAGGAGTATGCCATGGCGCTGTACAACCTCGGCTACTGCGCCTTCTCGCGTATGGACATGGCGCAGGCGCGCGGCTCGTTCGAGAAATTCCTCGCCGTCTATCCCGCACGTGACCGGTACCGCGCCGACGCCTGCAACCGTCTGGGCGACATCCGCTACTCCGACCGGGAGTTCGAAGCGGCGGTAGCCGAGTACGACCGGGCTGCGGCCTTGGGCGGTCCCGAAAAGTATTATGCGCAGTACAAGCGCGCCGTGACGCTCGGCATTCTGGGCCGCACGGAGCAGAAGCAGCAGGCGCTGCGGCAGATCATCACCGCGGGGAGGGCGATTATGCCGACGAGGCCTCCTATGAACTGGGACGCTCCCACATAGCGCAGGAACAGTATGCCGAAGGCGCCGCGCAGCTGGAGAAATTCGTGGCCGACTATCCTTCGTCGCCGCGCCGGGCGCAGGCCCTCTCCGATCTGGGCCTTGCATACCTCAATCTGGGCGACAAGGAGAAATCGCTCCGCTATTACGACATGGTCGTCGAGACGGCTCCGCAGTCGTCCGAGCCAAGGGCGCGATGGAAGGCATCCGCGAGATTTACGTTTCGGAGGGCCGGGTGGACGACTACTTCGACTATGCGCAGAAGGCGGGGCTGGAGAGCGATCTGACCGCCGTGTCGCGCGATTCGCTGTCGTTCGCCTCCGCGCAGAAACTTTACCTTGCGGGCCAGACCGATGCCGCCGCCAAATCGCTGCGCAGTTACGTCAAGAGCTATCCCAAGGGCTATTACCTGAACGATGCCCTCTATTTCCTGAGCGACTGTTACCTCCGCACGGGCGAGCGCGGCGATGCCATCGAAACCCTCACCGAACTGGCCGGGCAGGGTACGAACCAGTATTCGGTCACGGTGCTCGAGAAACTTTCGGAGCTGACCTATGAGGACAAGCGTTACGACGAGGCCGCCGCCGCATTCCGCAAGTTGTACGACGTCACGACGACGGTGGCCGGGCGCGAGGATGCCATGACGGGCTACGTGCGCGCTACGCTGTCCGGGGGCGACGCTTCGAAAATCGAGGCGATGGCTGCCGATGTCGCCGCGCATCCTGACGCCGGGGCCGTCGCGCTGCGCGAGTCGAAATTCGCATGGGCCGAGCTGCTGCGTCGGCAGGACCGCCGCGCCGATGCCGTGAAACTGTATAAGAAACTGGCCGCGGACGTCCGCTCGAAGGAGGGTTCCGCCGCTGCCTATTACGTGCTGGAGGATACCTTCGAAAAGGGCGATATGGACAAGACCGAGAAGGCGATATTCGCCTATTCCGAACGGGAACCCCAGGCCTACTGGCTGGCCAAGGCCTTCATCCTGCTGGGCGACGTCTATGTCCGCAAGGGAGACAATTTCCAGGCGCGGGCGACCTACCAGAGCGTCGCGGACGGCTATTCGCCTGCCGACGACGGGATCGTGGACGAAGCCAAGGAACGGATCGCAAAACTGAACTGACGATGAAACGCATGTTGTTTGTAGCCGCGCTGATGGCGGCATTGCCCTGGGGCGCGAGCGCGCAGGTCGAGAAACGGGTCGAAGTGACCAAGGCCTATGTGCCGAGTGTGGAGGGGGCGTCGAAACTCGCTGTCGTGCCCGACATGACCGATACGGTGAAGATGCGTCCCGAGATCGACTATACGATCACGCCGCTGTCGTTGCAGACCACCCTCGCCACGCGGCCGATCCGCCCTGCGACGGTAACCTACTGGGAATTCAACCGCCCGCTGCCTTTCTACCTCAAGGCCGGGATGGGCTACCCGTTCAATTCGGTGTTGGATTTCTATGCTTCGAGCCAGAACCCCGGGACAGGGTATGTGGTGGGCTATGTCAACCACGAGGGGCGCTATTCCAAGATCGGGAATGACTTTGGCGTCAAGAACAATTCGACGCGGATGCTCAACCGCATCGGCGCCGCTGCGGGTAAATATTTCGGCCGTCACGTGCTCGAGGGCGACCTCTCCTACGAGAACCGCATGTACCACCGCTACGGTATGTATGTCGCGCCGGACGTCACGTCGGACATGGCCCCCGGCGCAATGGCCGATTACGGCGATGCGAATATCGCGGTGCGTTTCGGCGATGATTTTCAGGACCTGAGCCGTGTGAATTTCGAAATCGCGATTCGCGGCGGGCTGTTTTTCGACCACTCCGAGTGGCCGGATTATAACGACAAGGCGCGTCAGACCACGCTGGAGACCCATGCGAAGATCGCCCGCGGATTCGGCCGCCACCGGCTTGCGGCGGAGTTCGGCTATACGCGGCTGGCCGGACAGAAAGCGATCGGCCTTTATAATCAGCAGCTGATCCATGCCGCCCTGCGTTACGGTATCGAGGGCGGGGTAGTGCGTCTCGAAGCGGGCGCCGACTATTACCACGACAAGGTCAAGACCGTCGACGCGGAGAATTACATCATTCCTTTCGTCCGGCTGAACCTGAACCTCGGAACGGACGGACTTTGTCCCTTTTTCGAGATGGACGGCAGTGTGGACGACAACGGCTTCCGCTCGCTGACCCGGCAGAATCCTTACGTCGCCGCAGCGTTCTGGCAGACCAAGAGTTCGGTCGATTACAACGGCCGCTTCGGTATCGGGGGCAGTATCTGGCGCGGGAAGTTCGACTACCGGGCCTATGCCGGGTTCTCGATCCGTGACAACCACCTTTACTGGTATAGTGCCGATGTCGTGCAGGGGAGCGATATTCTTGCCGCCGGGCTGACCATGCTGCCGTCGATGGCCCGCCAGACCGTCTTGTCGTTCAACGGCGAGGTGACGTGGCGTCCCGCGAGCAGTTTCCGGACGGAGTTGGGCGTGCACGGCTATATCTATAACGACGACGAGACCAAATTGCACAACGGCGCGCCGTCCTTCGACGGCAGTCTGTCGGCGCACTACGACGGCCGCAAGATTTCGTTCGGCGCGGAGTCTACTTGCAGAGTGCCCGGAAGTGGAGTGCGGTTTTCGAAAATACGGGGACGGAAACTGCGCCCGGTGAACCTGTGATGCAGTACGATACTTTCGAAGTGCCCTTTGCCGCCGACCTGCGGGTCAATTTCGACTGGAAGGTTTCGGGACGCATTACGCTCTTCGCCGAGGGCCGTAACCTGATCAACCGCCGCCTGTACCAATACCCGTGGTATCCGGAATACGGGGCAAATTTCACGGTCGGGGTGAAGGCCAACTTCTGAAATCCCACCTCCGGTCTGTGACGCGGGGTATTGCCATGGTTTTTTGCCGGAATTTGCACATTTATGTGACATATTCAAAAAATATATTAATTTTGTGAAGCCTGACATGGTATAAATACAACTTTTTGAACTTATATGGCACTGAAGAACCTCCCCAAGATATGTCCCTCCTGCGGTAAACGATTGAGCGTACAAGCGATGCATTGCAACGGATGCGATACGCATATCGAAGGCGACTACAACCTCCCGGTGATGATGCAGCTTTCGGCTCCCGACCAGCAATTCGTGCTCGATTTCGTAAAAAGCAGCGGCTCCCTGAAGGAGATGGCCCATAAGTTGGGATTGAGTTATCCGACCGTGCGCAACAGACTGGACGATATTATCTCTCAACTAAATAAATTCGAAAGCGATGAACAAGATTCTTAACCCGTTCGAATACCTGTCTACAGGGAAAGCGCTCGGTTGGGGCCTCGCGGGAACGCTCTTTTCCATCTGCCTGCTGACCGCGGTGAGTTGGCCCGTCGAGGGCGACGTTTCCAAGATTATCACGATTCTGTCGTCGAATTTGCTGTTGTGGCTGCCCCTCTCGCTGCTGTTGTACGTGATGGCGCTGGTGCTCTCGCCCTCCCGCATCCGGGCCGTGGATATCTTTGCCACGAACCTTTTTGCCATGTTGCCCACGATCGTCATACTCGGGGTGCTGAGCGTGCCTTCGAAATGGCTGGGAGGGCTTGTCTGCGAGCCCCGCAGCGCCTGCGAGGTGATGAAGCTCGCAGGGTATAACCTGATCGTGATCCTGCTGTCGGTCTCGATGGCCTGGTCGATGGTCTGGGGCTGTTTCGCCTACCTCGTCTCGGCCAATATGAAGGGGTGGCGCGGGATTTCCATCTTTGTCATCTGCTATGTTTTCGTCAGCGTCGTCAACCAGTTGCTGATCGAATACACCAAATAGGGCGGAGTGCCGTCCGACGCTATGCGGAACCCCGGCCGGGTTCCGTTTTTGTTCGCTCGATTATGAATACAAAAAAATATGGTGCTGCAAACCGGAATTTACAGCGCCATATATGGTTGGGTGAGCTGATTATATCGCACCGCTACAACCACATACCCTTGCTCGATTCCTCGCCTGGGGATTCTGTAGGAGCTGGTCGTATAAGACTCACCCGGCACAAAAGTAGAATTTTTATATCTTTGCAAAAATTTTCGACCAGATGCGTAAAAAACTTTGCTCTATATCTTTTTGCGGGCCTGTCTGTTCTGCTGATCGCGGGATTCGTCCTTCGTCAGCAGTTCTACGGCTAATGCCGTGAAGACGGAACGCGAACTCTTTGTCAGCAGCCGGGCCGATTACCGTGCGCTCGTCGATTCCCTGCTGCCGGAGTTGAAACACCATTGGGCGTTCGGGGTCTATGCCCGGCGCATCAATCTGGCCGAGACCTTCAAGCCCGGACACTATCTCCTCGAACGGGGCATGAGCGTCATCCGGGTGGCCCGGATGCTCAAACTGGGCATGCAGACCCCGTGCGGGTGACGATCAACAACGTGCGGATTCCCGCCCAGCTGGCGCAGAAACTCGCCGGTCAGATCGACGCCGACTCCGCCGCGATCATGCGGGCGCTGACTTCGGACGAAGTCGCCCGAAAAGCGGTTTCGACAGCCTGACCCTTTTTTCGATGTTCATTCCCAGCACCTATGAATTCTATTGGACGGTGACGCCCGAAGAGTTCGTGGAGCGGATGAAACGCGAATACGACCGTTTCTGGACGCCGGAGCGGGGCGCGCTGCGCAAACGCAGCGGCCTGAGCCGGTTCGAAGTCATGACCCTTGCGTCGATCGTCTATGAAGAGACGCGCAAGACCGACGAGATGCCCCGCGTCGCCGGCGTATACGTCAACCGGCTGAAAAAGGAATGCCCCTGCAGGCCGATCCGACGGTCAAGTATGCCATGCAGGACTTCGGGCTGCGGCGCATCCTGCACAAACACCTGAAATACGAGTCGCCCTACAATACCTACCGGAACAAGGGGCTGCCGCCTTCGCCGATCTGCATGCCCGGCATCGACGCCATCGACGCCGTGCTCAACTACGAGGTGCATGACTATCTTTTCTTCTGTGCGCGTGCGACGTTCGACGGTTACCACAACTTCGCACGGACGCTCCGCGAGCACAATGCCAATGCCCGGGCTTACAGCGCCGAACTGAACCGGCGCAAGATTAAATAATTTTTCGTACATTTGTCCTGATGCTTACGAAGATCTACGAACAGAACCCCTCGGAGCGGGAATTGCAGAAGGTGGTCGACGTGCTCGTCCACGACGGGATCGTCATCTATCCGACCGACAGCGTCTATGCTTTCGGCTGTTCGCTCCATTCGCCCAAGGCCATCGAACGCCTACGGCGGATGAAGGGTAAGGATGCCGAGGCTTTTTCGGTGGTCTTCGGGGATATGGCCCAGGTGGCGGAGTATTGCCGTGTGGACAACACTGCGTTCCGGATCCTGAAACGGAACCTGCCGGGGCCCTTCACGTTCGTGCTCACGGCATCCTCGCGCGTGCCCGACAAGGCGCTTGAAAAGCGCCGTACGATCGGCATCCGCATTCCGGACAACGCCGTTCCGCGGGTTATCGTCGCGGCGCTGGGATGTCCGCTGATCACCACCTCGGTGAAGGACGACGACGAAGTGGTCGAATACACCACGGATCCCGAACTGATCCACGAGCGGTACGGCCGCGATGTGGCGCTGGTGATCGACGGCGGCGTCGGCGACAATGTGCCGACGACGGTCGTGGATCTCACGGGCGACGAACCCGAAATCCTGCGCGAGGGCAAAGGCGAGCTGCAATGATTGGGAACTGATAATTCTGAATGATATAATGGAAAAGCAAAATTTCTGGAACGATGCCGCGAAATGCGGGGCGATTATCGGGGCCATACTGGCCGTTTCGATGGTCTTGGAGACGATGATGACACTTTCGGGCAGCATGAAGTACTATGCCCTGATGACGGTCGAATGGATCGGTCGTCGTCCTGCACTATTACCTGCTGCACCGCTTCACGCGAAACCGTTCGAAACTCTATTCGGCCGAGGAGGGATTCTCCTTCGGACAGGGATATCTCTTCGTGCTGGCGGTGTCGGCCTTTGCTGGCGTCATCGTCGGAGGCGTGCAATATATCTACCTGCACCTGATCATGGGTTATTCGAATTACACCTCCCGGCTGGTCGAAGCGCTGACCGACATGATGGCGTTGGGCGGCGGCGTGCCGGCGTCGATGGAGTCGGTGATGGCCCAGTCGCTGGAGCAGATTCAGACCGCGCCTGCCCCCTCGGTGCTTGCGACCGTCTGGGGCGGTATCTGGGTAAGCCTGCTCTTCGGCGCTGTTTTCGGCCTTATCATTGCAGGTGTGCTTTCGCGCGCTCCGCGGCCGTTCGATACGCAGGCCGGTGAGTAAGAACAGTAAAGCAGAAGATGAATAAACTCGACATATCGGTTGTAGTGCCGCTCTACAACGAGGCGGAATCGCTGCCCGAACTGGTCGCATGGATCGACCGCGTGGCGGCGGAGCACGGCTATACCTACGAAGTTATCTTGGTGGACGACGGTTCGTCCGACGATTCGTGGAGCGTCGTCGAATCCCTCAAAAAGCAGTATCCGGCGGTGCGGGGCATCGGGTTCGCCCGTAACTACGGCAAATCCGCGGCCTTGTACTGCGGTTTCGCCGCAGCCGAAGGCGAGGTCGTCATCACGATGGATGCCGACCTGCAGGATTCGCCCGACGAGATTCCCGAACTGCGCCGCATGATCCTCGAAGAAGGGTACGACCTGGTATCCGGCTGGAAGAAGAAGCGCCGCGACCCGGTCGGCAAACGCTGGCCGAGCAAATTCTTCAACTGGACGGCGCGCCGGGTCTCCGGCATCAAACTCCACGATTTCAACTGCGGGCTGAAGGCCTACCGCCGCAAGGTCGTCAAGTCGATCGAGGTCTACGGCGAGATGCACCGTTTCATTCCGATTCTGGCGAAGCAGGCCGGGTTCCGCCGTATCGGCGAAAAGGTCGTCGAGCACCACGCCCGCAAATACGGCTGCTCGAAGTTCGGCCTCGAACGTACCGTGAAAGGCTACCTGGATCTGATCACCGTGCTGTTCATGACGCATTTCGGCCGCTCGCCGATGTATTTCTTCGGCAGTCTGGGGACGCTGATGTTTCTTATCGGCGGCGGGACTACGGTGTGGATCATTGCCGCAAAGATCTGGAAACAGGTGCACGGGCTGTCGCTGCGCCCGGTCACCGATCAGCCGCTCTTTTACCTGGCGATCCTCGCCGTGATCCTCGGCGTGCAGTTGTTCCTGGCGGGGTTCCTGGGCGAGCTCATCAACCGGGGTTCGTCGGACAGGAATAAGTATCTGATTGATAAAACTTTGTAAATAATTATGATACAACGAATCCAAACACTCCATCTGCTCATCGTCACGGCGCTCATGGCCGTTACGCTCTTTGCCCCGCTGGCTTGGTTCGCGGGCGATGCGGGTGAGTTCCGGCTCTATGCCTTTTCCCTGCAGACCTCGGCCGGAGAGGCTGTACAGTCGACCGTCTACATGGGCGTCGTGCTGGCACTGGCCTGCGTGCTGCCTTTCATTACGATCTTCCTGTTCAAACGCCGCCTGCTCCAGATCCGGCTCTGTGTCGTGGAGATCGTGCTGCTGATCGGTTCTGCGGTTATGGAAGCGGCCTATTATTTCCTCAGTTGGCGGGTTTTTTCCGAACTTTCGTTCCATACGCAGGGTTTCCGGCCCGCCATCGCACTGCCGCTCGTGTGCCTGCTGTTCGCCTACCTCGCTGCACGGGCTGTTTTCCGCGACGAACTGATGGTACGTGCCGCCGATAGAATACGCTGACGCGCGCCATACGACCGGACGTGGCATCAATCGGCCCGTCCGCTGAATATATCCCGCTTGCGGGATATATTTTTTTGTGCCTGCCGGAGCCGTCCGGCGGTTGAAAGGCATGCCTTGGCATTCGATTTGAAGCGGATATACAGGAAATTAGGAAATTCATTCATTCCTGTCTAAAATAAACACATAGCGAAAAAGTAAATTTGGGCAAAGCGTAGCGAATTAGCT
>JBKSUH010000031.1:0-16518 GCA_047233565.1 Alistipes sp. | reverse complement strand
CTGTATGGGTCAGCAAATATGCCCTGAAAGACTCTTTCGGCAATATCTATGAAACGTCACCCCGACAGATGCACGAGCGTATCGCAGCCGAGATCGAGCGCATCGAGCGCAAGTATCCCAATCCGATGTCGCGCGAGGAGGTCTTCGGCCTGCTGGATCATTTCCGGTATGTGATTCCCCAGGGTGGCCCGATGACGGGTATCGGCAACAATTTCCAGGTGGCCTCGCTCTCGAACTGTTTCGTGATCGGGCACAAGCATCCGGCCGACTCCTACGGCGGCATCTTCCGCATGGACGAGGAGCAGGTGCAACTGATGAAACGCCGCGGGGGCGTGGGGCATGACCTCTCGCACATCCGTCCCACGGGCAGCCCGGTGCTCAACTCGGCGCTCACCTCCACGGGTATCGTGCCTTTCATGGAGCGCTATTCCAACTCGACGCGCGAGGTGGCGCAGGACGGCCGCCGCGGTGCGCTGATGCTCTCGCTGTCGATCAAGCACCCCGATGCCGAGCGTTTCATCGACGCCAAGGTCGACACGGGCAAGGTCACGGGCGCCAACGTTTCGATCAAGATCGACGACGAGTTCATGCGTGCCGCCATCGCCGGCAAGAAATACCACCAGCAATTCCCGATCAATTCGGACAACCCCCGATACGAGCAGGATATCGACGCCCGGAAGCTCTGGGACAAGATCATCCACAATGCCTGGAAGTCGGCCGAGCCGGGCGTACTGTTCTGGGATACGATCATCCGCGAAAGCGTGCCCGACTGCTATGCCGACGAGGGCTTCGTGACGGTTTCGACCAACCCCTGCGGCGAGATTCCGCTCTGCCCCTACGATTCGTGCCGCCTGCTGGCGATGAACCTGCTGAGCTATGTGGACAACCCTTCACCAAGGAGGCGAAGTTCAATTTCGACAGGTTCAAGGCGCATGTCGGCAAGGCCATGCGCATGATGGACGACATCATCGACCTCGAACTGGAGAAGGTCGAGCAGATCATCGCCAAGATCGCCGCCGACCCCGAAGACGAGGAGGTCCGCCGCGTGGAGCTGGAGTTGTGGAAGAAGATCCGCACCATGGCGCAGAAGGGCCGCCGTACGGGCCTCGGCATCACGGCCGAAGGCGACATGCTCGCCGCACTGGGACTGGTATACGGTTCCGAGGAGGCGATCGCATTCGCCGTCGAGGTGCAGAAGACGCTGGCTGTCGAGGCTTACCGGGCTTCGGTGAAGATGGCCGCCGAGCGCGGTGCCTTCCCGGTCTACGACGCAGCCAAGGAGAAGGACAATCCGATGATCGCCCGCATCCGCGAGGCCGACCCGGAACTCTACGCCGAGATGGAGAAGGTCGGCCGCCGCAACATCGCCATGCTGACCATCGCCCCCACGGGTACCACGTCGCTCATGTCGCAGACCACGTCGGGCATCGAGCCGGTGTTCCGCACGGTCTACAAGCGCCGCCGCAAGATCAACCCCTCCGACAAGGACACGCATGTGGACTATGAGGATGAAACGGGCGAAAAGTTCCAGGAATACAACGTCTACCACCACAACTTCGTGAAGTGGCTCGAGGCGAACGGATACGACACGTCGAAGCTCGCGACGATCTCCGACGAGGAGCTCGGGGAGTGGGTGGCCGCTTCGCCCTACCACGGGGCTACGGCCAACGACATCGACTGGGTGGCCAAGGTCAAGATGCAGGGTGCGATCCAGAAATGGGTCGACCACTCGATCTCGGTGACCGTCAACTTGCCGAACAATGTTTCGGAGGGGCTCGTAGCGCAGGTTTACCGCACGGCCTGGGAATGCGGCTGCAAGGGCGTCACGGTTTACCGCGATGGCTGCCGCGACGGTGTGCTGCTCGAAAAGGGCTCCAAAAAGAAGCAGAAGTGCGAGGAGCATCCCGGGCAGGTGCCCAAGCGTCCCAAGTCGATCCCGGCCGACATCGTGCGTTTCAAGAACGGCACCGAGGACTGGATCGCCTTCGTGGGCCTGCAGGACGGCCGCCCCTACGAGGTCTTCACCGGTAAGATCGAGGAGGATGCCATGTATATCCCCCGCAAGATCGACAAGGGCTATATTATAAAGGTACGCGAGGAGGACGGCACCAAGCGTTACGACTTCCAGTATACTGACCGCTACGGCTATACGAATACCATCGGCGGTATCTCGCGTCTGTTCGACGAGGAGTTCTGGAACTATGCCAAACTGATCTCGGGTGTCTTGCGCCACGGTATGCCGATCGAGAAGACTGTCTCGCTGATCGAATCGCTCCACCTGAACAGCGAGTCGATCAACACATGGAAGACGGGCGTCTGCCGCGCCCTGAAGCAGTATATCGTCGACGGCACCAAGTCGAAAGGCAAGTGCCCGAGCTGCGGACAGGAGAATATGGCCTACCAGAACGGCTGTCTTACGTGCATGTCGTGCGGTTATTCGAAGTGCGGTTGATTCCGTAAGGATTTAATCCTGAGCTTAAAAGGCTGGAAACATACGTTTCCAGCCTTTTTTGTGCGGTTTCGGCGCTGTTTTTGTGCTATGGCCTGTCAATTAACGGTTTCGGGAAAAGAGAAACTTTATTATTGGGATTAAATATTATTGACCATGAAAAAACTTATTCTATTGTTGGCAGCCGTGGCATTGGCTACGTCTGTGTGGGCGCAGGATACGCCCAAAAAACCGAGCTTTGCCGGTTTCGTGTCGAACGGTTTCTGGGATAACTGGGAAATTACGCTTGGAGGCGGTGTAGGCACTGCCCTGACGAACGGCTCCAATTCGGGGTCTTTCGGAAAACGTCTCGGATTCGAAGCGAACTTTTCGCTTGTAAAATGGGTGCATCCTGTAGTAGGTATGCGTCTGCAGCTGCAGGGCGGTCAGTTTGCCAACTATGACGCCGATCTGGGCAAACTCAAGTGGCCTTACCTCTTCGTGCATGCCGATTTCATGCTCAACTTCTCCAACTGGGCAGGGGGTTACCGTGAAGACCGAGCCTACTATGCCGTGCCGTTCGCCGGTTTCGGATATATGGCCTCGAACTTCACCGACAAGAGCCACGAGAACAACGGTTCGGGTACGCACCAGTCGTTCGCGTTCACTTTGGGCTGGCTCAACAAGTTCCGCATTTCGCCGTCGTTCGATTTCAATATCGAACTCAAAGGGCTGATAGCGCCTTCGCGGGTCAGCCCCGTTGCGATGGACGGCTCCTACCTGTTCGGCTTCAGCGCTACGGCAGGTTTCACCTACCGCTTTAACAAGCGCGGCTGGCAGCGCGGTGTTGCGGGCTATACCGTTGCGGACATCCAGGCTTTCCAGGACGCCGTAGCCGCCAGCATGGCCGCTGCCGCCGCCATGGAGGTCGAGAATGCCCAGCTGGCACAGCAGCTTGCCGCCGCTCAGGCGCAGGCTGCCGCCGCTCAGAACGCCGCCGCCGATGCCGCGGCAGCTGCTGCCGTCGCAACGGTTGTCGCCGCCGACGAAGCCGCTTTGGCCGACACTTCGATCATTCTCTTCGATTACAGCATGTCGGTGCTGACGCCGCAGGAGAAGACGCGTCTGGAGCTGATCGCCGAGCAGATCAAGAGCGGCTCGAAGGATGCCGTTTACCAGATCGTGGGTCACGCCGACCAGCAGACGGGTACCGCTGCCGGCAACAAGCGCGTCGCCGAGCACCGCGCCAAGCGGGTTTACGACTTCCTCGTATCGAAGGGCGTGAATCCCAAGCAGTTGAATTACGAGGGTAAGGGCACTCCCCGATCCCTTCAAGAAGGTTCAGGCTGCCAACCGCGCCGCGATTATCCAATAATCCCCGCGGGACGGAATGACCGGTTCGCCCGGTCGGCCCGGCCGGATAAAAGGATGCGCCCTCATCAGGCGCATCTTTTTTTGTGTGATCCGGAGCGGGGCGGAAAGTATGCCCCGGCATTTTCCGTGTTTCTCAGGCAGTCAGTCTGTTTCAGTCTGTTTCAGTCTGTCTCAGTCTCAGTTTGTGTCTCTGCCCCAGCCCCAGCCCCAGCCCCAGCCCCAGCCTTTTCGTGTGTCCGTATTTTTGTCGTATCTCCTGTATTTTTCGTGCCTGCCGTGTTCTTATCTCTCTTATTTGCCGTTGCTCCGGTATTTCCGAATCTCTCGTATCTCCCGTATCTCCCGTATCTTTCGTTTCTTGTCGTTCCGAAAATCTACCTGATAATCACGGCATTGACCAGCCGCACGCCCGAGCGGCGGTTGATCTCCTCCTTGAGCGCCTCGCGCTGGTAGAAGAGCTCCGAGCGGAGCACGCTCGACTGGATGCGGGCATAGAGGATGTGGTTTTCGATTTTCAGCTCGGTCGTAATCTCCGCGGCGCGGTCGCCCACGATCTCGCGCCAGGTGTCGGGCAGTTTCCCTTCGGCGACTTTCGCCGCAACATAGGGGCGTTTGAAAAACTCCTCCAGCAGGTCGCCCATCAGCATGGTTTTGGTTCGTCTCATGGCTGTTCGTCCGGTTGATTCCGGGTTGTACGGATCGCTCTTTTTCCCGCCTTTCGCGGGAATCTTCCGTTCTTTCCGCGGGCGTTCTCCGGGGTGTTTGCGGCGTTTTCAGCTGCATTCCCGGGCCGGCTTCCGGCCGATCCTTTGTCCGGGTCTGCCGCGGCAGCCGTTGCCGTTGCATTCCCCTGCGTCACCGCCCCGTTCCCGACCGTGAAAAGCGCATATTCGCCGCCCGCCTTGTCGAGGATCGTACGCAGCCGTGTGGGGTTGCGGTCTGTGATCAAGATCTGCCCGAACGAATCTTCGGACACGAGGCGGATCAACTGCTCCACGCGCCCGGCGTCGAGCTTGTCGAAGAGGTCGTCCAGCAGCAGGATCGGTTTTTCGCCCTTTTCCCGGGCGACGATGGTGTATTGCGCCAGTTTGAGGGCTATCAGGAACGATTTCTGCTGTCCCTGCGACCCGTATTTGCGCAGGGGATAACCCCGATTTTCAGCACCAGGTCGTCGCGGTGAATGCCTGCCGTCGTGAATTCGTTGACGATGTCTTCTGCCGCGCATCGGCGGTATCTCCTCGAACGGACGGTCGTTCAGCTCCGATTTGTAGTGCAGTTCGATCTGCTCCCGGTCGCCCGAGGGTGCTGTAATAGGCCGCGGCCACGGGTGCAGCCGCTCGGCGAATTCCGCCGCCGGGCGTGGATGGCCTTGCCGTGTTCGCTGACTGCATGTCGTAATTTGGAGCATGGTTTCGTCGGGCCGGCTTTCAGCAGGCGGTTGCGTTCGGCCAGCACGGCGTTGTAACGCATCACCGAACCGAGATAGGCGCGGTCCAGCTGCGAAATGAAGGTTGATAGCGTCGGCGCTCGTCGGCGGCGTCGAGATCAGCGCGCTGTCGGCCGGCGACACCGATCACCGCGGGAATCAGTCCCACGTGGTCCGAAAGCCGTTCGTACTCCTTGCCGTTGCGCTTGAGCACCTTGCCGCCCTTGCGCGAGAAGCTGCACACGATGGTTTCCCGCTTGCCGGCATCGCTCGCATAGGTCCCTTCGACGAGGAAGAAGTCCGCGCCGTGGCGGATTTCTGCCCGTCGGTCATCGGCAGCGACGACTTGCACATCGAGAGGTAGTAAACCGCGTCCACGACGTTGGTTTGCCCGCCCGTTGTCGCCCACCAGGCAGTTGATGCCGGGGCACAGCGCGAGTTCCTCCTGGGGAGATGTTTTTGAAATTCAGCAGCGCTATTTTCTTCAGATGCATAGGACAAAAATACAAAAAATCCGGACACGACATTGTACATTGTGAATAGTTTTGTATCTTTGCTGCCTAACGTACGGAATTATAAACTAAACAAGATAGATTTTTATGGCAAAACAGCATGTCGCCGAGCAGGAAACCCTTGGCGAAGCAATGAACAAAACTGAGTTTTTCTTCGAGAAGAACGGCCGTATGTTGTCGTATGTTTTCCTCGGATTGCTGGTGCTCGCAGCCCTCGTTTTCGGCTACCGCGCACTGATCGTGTCGCCGCGTGCCGAGAAGGCCGCCGAAATGATCGCCGAGGCGCAGTACCGTTTCGAGGATCAGAATGCGGACTATGCGCTGGCACTCGAAGGCGATGCCAACGGCGCCGGCTTCCTCGACGTGATCGAAGAGTACGGTTCGACGCCTTCGGGCAACCTCGCCAAGCACTATGCGGGTATCTGCTACCTGAAGACGGGCGATCTGGAGAACGCCGCCAAATATCTGGCGAAATACTCGCCGGTCAAGGGCATCCCCGGAGCGCTCATCAACGCCCAGAATCTGGGCCTGCAGGGCGACATCGCCGTCGAGCAGCAGAACTACGCCAAGGCTGTGAAATTCTACGACAAAGCCGTAGCGGCTGCCGACAACAACCTCACCGCTCCGATGTACCTCCGCAAAGCCGGCCTGGCCGAGCAGGCCCAGGGCAACGGCGCGAAAGCGGCCGCATACTACGAGCAGATACTGACTTCGTACCCGGCGTCGATGGACGCACGCGACGCGGAGAAACTTCTCGGCAGCATAAAATAACCGGAGACTATGGCGACCAAGAAGCATAACCTTTCCCAATTCGATTCACCCCTGCCTTCGGCCGCCGAGATGCGGTTCGGCATCGTCGTGGCCGAGTGGAACCGCGAGGTCACCGAAGCCCTTCTCGAAGGCGCCGTGCGCACGTTGCGTGCCGCCGGATGCCCCGACCTGAACATCCAGATCCAAGATGTTCCGGGGACGTTCGAACTGGCCCTCGGCGCGCAGTTCTTCGCCGAATATACCGACGTGGACGCCGTGATCGCGCTGGGCTGCGTCATTCGGAGATACCCGTCATTTCGACTTTATCTGTCAGGGCGTTACGCAGGGCATCACGCAGCTGCAAATCCAGTGGAACATGCCCATCGCCTTCGGTGTGCTGACCGTGAACGACATGCAGCAGGCTTTGGACCGCTGCGGAGGCCGTCACGGCAACAAGGGCGACGAAGCCGCCGCCACGGCCGTCAATATGGTCAAACTGCAGATCGAGATGGAAGCCGCTTCGCCGGACCACGAACCCGACCGGCGGAATATCAACTGATCGGCAGCGACGCAGATACATGAAAAACGGAGAGTCGTACGACTCTCCGTTTTTTCGGTCTCTGGCGGCCGCATTCGCAGCGGCGGTCTGTGTACCTGTTTGCCGTCAGCCTTGTCTGCCTGCATCGGTCTTTGTTTTCCGTCAGCCTTATTTGTCTGCGTCTGCCTTTGTCTGTGTCAGGTTTGTCTGTCCGCAGCGCCTTGTCTGCGTGTCTGTTTGCCGTCAGCCTTATCTGCCTGCGGCGGCCTGTCTGCCTTTAGTCCCTATTCCTTCGCCGGGAGCGTTATGCGCTCCGAGTAACGGCGGCCGGAACGGTCGGTGGCGACGACTTCGATCTCGCGGGCCGACGCCGAAGGCCGGGCCTTGAAGTAGAAGTGCGTCGTGCGCGGCCGCTGCGACTTGGATACCGTCTTCCCGGCGGCCTTCAGCGAGTCGATGTTGGCGATGTAGTCGGGATCGTTGAACCAGATGCGCTGCATGGCGCCGCGGTAACGGCCGTCCTCATACCATACGACCGTCCAGTACGAATCCCAGTTCCACACCTTTGCCACGACGCTGGCCGGGTGCTTGGCCACCTGGCCGGGGTGCCATACGCGGATCTGCCGTGCCGGGGACTCGCCCAGGCTCCGGTATTCCCACGAGAATTCCCCGCCGCATTCGCGGAACAGCTGGAAGCCCTTGGGCGTACCGTCCCAGTTGATCGGATCCCACCAGAGGTTGCCGCAGACCTGCGCTACGTTGTGCTCCGTGACCCCCTCGCGGATGTCGTAATTCGAGTTGAGGTGCGTATGCCCGATATGAAATGGATTTCATGGCCAGCAAAGGCGTCCATCAGGGTTTCGGCCGACTCCATGACGCGGCGTTCGTCGCGCCACGACTTCATGGCCGGAGCGTGCATCGCGAAGCAGACGCGCGAACCCGCCGGCAGACGTTCGGCGTAGGCTGCCGCCCAGCGCAGTTGCATCGAGTCTATCTGCTCGTCGTATTTGCGGGCGCCGTGGTAGACGATGTCGTCGAGAACGACGTAGTGGGTGCGGCCCATGTCGAAGGCATAATAGGTGGGGCCGAAATGCGACCGGTAGTTTTCGGTGGCTTCGCGGTCGGTGTATTTGTTCAGGTCGTGGTCGTGGTTGCCGATCACGCCGTATACGGGTACCCCGAGCCCGGCGAACTCCGCTTTCACGCCTGCGAAGAGTTCCGGGGAGTCCCATACGATGTCCCCGAGCACGATCGCGGCCTGGTTCGAGCCCCGCGTCCTCCCGTTATCGGTTGCCGCCTGCAATGCGGGCATGACCTCGCTCCGCAACCGCCGGAAATGCTCTTCGGTCTTGGGCTGCGGATCGGCGATCGCCAGCAGTTCGTAGCATTCGCCCGAGCCGGGCCACGGTTGCAATTCGAAGTCGTAGCGTTTGGCCGAAGGGGTGTAGGGCAGATAGAACTGCGGGACGCCCTCTTTCAGCGGTGCAATGTACCCGCCGGGGTCACGACGCTGATGAATAACGCCTCGTCGTCGGCATCGAGGGCGAACGCCCCCTGCGCGTCGCTTTGCGCAAAGGTGTAGCCGTCCGTCACGGCGACTCCGGCGAGCGGCCTGCCGCCGCATTTGACGGTTCCCGGATCGGACGGGCGGAAACTGCGGTGCAAAGCCCGCAGCAGATCAGCAGTAGAAGTAGCGGATGTTTCATGGTTCGGGTTGTTATTGGTTTCAGGTTTTTGCTATTGCCGTCGGCCCGGCGTTAAAATACGCCGAGGTTGTCGAGGAAGATCAGCAGCAGCACGGCCGGGCAGACGTAGCGGAGCAGGAAGCTGAACAGGCCGTAGATGCGGAATTTCAGCTCTCCGTCGTTGGTGATCTGTGCCTTGAGGATGTGGTGGTCGAGCTTCCAGCCCACGAAGATGCAGGTGAAAAGCCCGCCTGCCGGCAGCAGGATGTTGGCCGTCAGGAAGTCGAGCGAATCGAAAAGCGAGAGCCCGGCGATCTTCCAACTGCCCAACGCACCCAGCGACAGCGATGCCAGCGACGCCAGGGCGGCCGTGGCGGCGGTCGTCAGCCATGCCGCAGCCTTACGGCTCAGGTGCCACTCCTCGTGCAGGTAGACCGTGACTACCTCGTGCAGCGAGATGGTCGAGGTGAGTGCTGCGACGACCAGCAGCAGGAAGAAAATCGACGACCACACCATGCTCAGCGGCATGCCGTTAAAGATACTCGGCAGGGTGATGAATACGAGCGACGGCCCCGACGAAGGCTCGATGCCTACGCTGAATACCGCCGGGAAGATCACCACGCCGGCCAGTATGGCCACCAGTGTGTCGAGGATGGTGACGTTGAGCGCCGTGTGGCGCAGGTTCGTGTCCGGTTTGAAATACGAGGCGTAGGTCACCATCGTGCCGATGCCGATCGAAAGCGAGAAGAACGCCTGCCCCAGTGCGACGAGCACGGTCGTGGGCGTCACCTTCGAGAAGTCGGGGGCGAAGAGGAACTTCAACCCGGCTTCCCCGCCCGGCATCAGCAGTGAATGTACCGACAGTACGATCAGAATCAGGAACAGCAGCGGCATGAGGATTTTAGCCGAGCGTTCGATGCCTTTCTGTACGCCCATGGCGATCACGAAATGGGTTGCGAGGACGAACAGGCAGGTGTAGACGACCGGCCTCCAGGGATTGCTGATAAAGTTCTCGAAGAGGTTTTGTACTTCGTCGGCGGTAGAGTAGCGGGCGACTCGCCCGTGGCGGAGTGTACCATGTATTCGGCCGTCCATCCCGAAACCACGAAATAGAATCCCAGAATCAGAAATGCCGCCAGCACGCCGTTGTAACCCAGAAAACTCCATCGGCGGTTCAGCTCAGGCGCCCACCGCATTGAGGTGCGACGCCCGTCCCACGGAGAACTCCGCGATCATCAGCGGCAGCCCAGCAGCAGACGCAGAGAGATGTAGATAATCAGAAAGCTCCGCCGCCGTTGTCTCCGGCGACGTACGGAAACCGCCAGATGTTGCCCAGCCCCACGGAGCTGCCGCCGCGACGAGCACGGCGCTCAATTTGCCGCCCAGCGTGGCGCCTCTCCTTATGATGCATAACCTAACCTGTTTATTATCGAAACGGGCGCATGGCGCACACCCGTCTATTTCTCCAGCACGACGCTCACTTTCTCAAGTTTTCCGCCAGCGGCGGCGCCAGTTTCGATACGGTGCATTTTACATGCCGTACCTGCGCGAAGGCGGCGTAAATCGCTTCGATGATGTTCATCGCCACCCGTTCGATGTGTGCTGCGTGATGCGCATCTGCATCCGCACCACTTCGTAGACCGTCAGGTAATTGACCGTCTTGCGCACGTCGTCCTGCACGGCGGCGTCGCCCAGCTCTGCCGTCAGTTCCAGATCGACCGTGAAACGGTTGCCGACCTTGCGTTCCAGTTCGTAGCAGCCGTGCAGCGCCCGGAACTCCATCCGCGGAGAACGATGCGGTACTCCATCTTATTCGGCGATCAGAGGAAGTAATTCTTCTTGCCCTTCTGCACCAGCAGGTACTTGCCGCGATCAGGTCCGCTTCGGTCACCGGCGCGCCGCGTCGGCGACCTTCTCCTTGTTGAGCGACACGCCGCCGCCCTGCACCATCTTGCGGCATTCGCCCTTCGAGGAAGACCTGCGCCTTCTCGGCGCAGAGGTCCACGAACGGCAGCCCAGCTCGGCGGGGCGATGCGGAACTGCGGCACGCCCTCGAACACCTGCAGCAGTGTCTCTTCGTCGAGTTTGCGCAGCGCCTCCGAGGTCGATCCGCCGAAGAGGATCGCCGAAGCCTCGACGGCCTTTTCGTACTCCTCCTTGGAGTGGATCATCGTGGTGATCTCCTGTGCCAGCCGCTTTTGCAGTACGCGCAGGTGGGGCGCCGCCTCGTGTTCGGCGGTCAGCGCCTCGACGGTTTCACGGTCTAACAGCGTGAAGATGCGGATGTAACGCTTGGCGTCCTCGTCGCTGACGTTGAGCCAGAACTGGTAGAACTTGTAGGGCGAGGTATAGCGCGCATCGAGCCATACGTTGCCGCTCTCGGTCTTGCCGAATTTCGTACCGTCGGCCTTGGTGATGAGCGGGCAGGTGATGGCGAATGCTTCGGCCTCGTTGCCCAGTTTGCGGCGGATCAGCTCCGTTCCGGTGGTGATGTTGCCCCACTGGTCGGCGCCGCCCAGCTGCACCTTGCAGTTCATCGTCTGGTAGAGGTGCAGGAAGTCGAAGCCCTGTACCAGCTGGTAGGTGAACTCGGTGAACGACATGCCGTCGCCCTCGCCGCTGAACCGTTTCTTGACCGAATCTTTGGCCATCATGTAGTTGACGGTGATGCACTTGCCGATATCGCGGATGAATTCCAGAAACGAAATGTCCTTCATCCAGTCGTAGTTGTTCACCAGCACGGCCGCGTTCGGGGCGTCCGACTCGAAGTCGAGCAGTTTGGCCAGCTGGCGCTTGATCGCCTCCTGGTTGTGGCGCAGCGTGGGTTCGTCGAGCAGGTTGCGCTCCTGCGACTTGCCCGAGGGGTCGCCGATCATGCCCGTCGCGCCGCCTATAAGCGCCAGCGGACGGTGGCCGCACATCTGGAAATGCTTGAGGATCATTACGCCCACCAGGTGGCCGATATGCAGCGAGTCGGCCGTGGGGTCGATGCCCAGGTAGGCCGTCGTCATCTCTTTTTCGAGTTGTTCCTTCGCGCCGGGCATGATCGTGTGGATCATCCCGCGCCATTCGAGTTCTTCGATGAAATTCTTTGTTGCCATTTTTATTGTTCGTTCTTTTTATTCTACTTCCAAGTCCAGTGCTTTGCGGAGTTCCGCGACGAGCGGGTTCTTCTCCGTGATGTAGCGGACGCGGTCTTCGAGCTTGATCGGGCGTGCCGCCCGGATCTCTTCATTGACCGTGACCTCCAGTTCGATCATACCCTCGATGCCCGCCAGTTCGGCGATGCGCATCAGCATCCCGGTCTTGCTGCGCAGGATCTCCTCGCGCAGCTCCGTCGTCGGTACGCTCACCGAGATCGTGTTGTCGCGGAACGTCATCAGCTCGAAAGCCGGCACGAAGCGCGGGCGTTTCTCCTTGATGAGGTTCAGTATCTTTCCGGGCGCGTTCCAGTTTCCCGCACTCGGGGTCGATCGTCGCGACCTTCGGTTCGGCCGTTCCTGTCGAAGGCTCTCGTCGGATTGCTGCCCGCCGAGGCGAGCAGTTCCGAAGGAGGTTCCGAGATCGGAGCGGCCTGCACGGGCTGGGCGCGGGTTTGACGCTTCGGGCCGTGCGGCGAGCGGGAGCGGGTCCCGGGCGGCTGCGGTTGCGCCGGCGTTTCCGGCGGGGTGCCCGGCTGCGGAGCCGGGGCGGGAATCGGCGGACGCCGGTTGTAGGTTCTGCCCGGGCTGAACCGTTGCGGGTTGCTGCGGGCCGCCGGAACGGGATCTCGGCCGCTCGGGTCGCCGTGCCGGGCTGCGGGCGCGCTGCAGCGTCGCCGCGACGTGGCCGCGGCCGCCGGCGGGGTCGTCAGTTCGGAAGCGGTATCCCCGGAAGATGTCAGAGAGTCATTTTTTTTTTGGCCGAGCCCTGCGATCTTCATCAGGACCAGCTCGACGAACAACCGCTGGTTGGACGATTGCCGGATCTTCCCGTCGAGCTCCGTCAGGCAGGAGATGGCTCCGAACAGGAACTCGACATCGCAGGCGCCCGCCTGCGTCCGGTATCGTTCGAGCAGCGTCCCGGTCATTTCGATCAGCCGCAGCGTTTCGGGGCGCTTGGCCATCAGCAGGTCGCGCATGTGGCGGTTCAGCCCCGCCATGAAGGTCTGCCCCGAGAAACCCCGCGACAGCACGCTGTCGAATGTCACCAGCGTATCGACATAGTTGCCCGCGAGCAGCATCTCCGTGACGCCGAAGTAGGTGTCGTAGTCCAGGACGTTGAGCGTCTGGGCCACGTTGCGGTAGTCGAGCGTCGTGCCGCAGAACGACACGGCCTTGTCGAACATCGACAGGGCGTCGCGCATGCCGCCGTCGGCTTTCTGCGCGATGAGGTTCAGCGACTCTTCGTCGGCCGAGATGTTCTCCTGCGAGGCGATGTATTTGAGGTATTCGACGCCGTCCTCGACGCGGATGCGGTTGAAATCGTAGATTTGGCACCGCGAGAGGATGGTCGGGATGATCTTGTGTTTTTCGGTCGTCGCGAGAATGAAGATCGCGTGTGCGGGCGGCTCTTCGAGCGTCTTGAGGAAGGCGTTGAACGCCGCCGCCGAGAGCATGTGCACCTCGTCGATGATGAATACCGAGTAGCGCCCTACCTGCGGGATGATGCGCACCTGTTCGATCAGTGTGCGGATATCTTCTACCGAGTTGTTCGACGCGGCGTCCAGCTCGTGGATGTTCAACGAGCGCCCTTCGTTGAACGAACGGCACGATTCGCATTCGTTGCAGGCTTCTGCGCCGTTGGGGCTCAGGCAGTTGATGGCCTTTGCAAAGATGCGGGCGCAGGTGGTCTTTCCCACGCCGCGGGGACCGCAGAAGAGGTAGGCATGGGCCAGCTGGGCGCGCTCGATGGCGTTTTGAGCGTCGAGGGTAATATGTTTCTGCCCGACGACCGAGGCGAAGGTCGCGGGGCGGTATTTGCGTGCGCTGACGATAAAATCACTCATAGTTCCGCAAAGATAAGAAATATGAGCGAAGATTTGAAAATTCGGGATTAAAAATTGTCCCCTCCGCCGTCCCTGCGCGCCCGTCCGCCGTTGCGCCAAATTGGCGCATTTTGACAGCGTGTTGTGACAAAAGATGACACAATGACCGAAAAATGAGGTTGGCAGGTGTTTTGCGGATGTTGATGACGAATGGTTTGCGTCTGCGATCCGGTCGCAATGCGACGAGTCCCCGCCGGGCGGGGATTTGAGGGGAGTCGGACTTGCATGCGCGGCGGTAAGCCGCGGGTTGCGGCCCCGGACGCGAACCATCGGACCGTGTGAAATTTAACTTTGCGATTATGAATATAACACATTGACCATCAAGGCGCAGGAGGCTCTGCAAAGTGCATTGTCTCTTGCCCGGGAGCGCGGACAGCAGGCTGTCGAGCCGCTCCATATTCTGAGCGTGCTTGTCCGCGAGGACGATTCGCTCGCCACGTTCCTCCTGGGGCGTGTCGGGGTGAATGTCCGCGGCCTGCGCGACGAGGCCGACCGGGCCGTCGCGTCCCTGCCGAGGGTCGAGGGCGGCGGCGACCAGTTCTTTTCGCAGGACTCCTCGAAGGTGATCCAGCGCGCCGTGGACTTTACCCGGAACTTCGGCGACAAATACGCTTCGGTCGAACACCTTCTGCTGGGTCTCGTGGCCGAACGCGGACAGGCGGCCGACATCCTCAAGCGCAGCGGCGCCACCGGAAGGAGCTTCTCGAAGCGATCCGTATCTTCCGCAAGGGTGCGACGGTCGATTCGCAGACCTCCGAACAGCAGTTCGACGCGCTGGGCAAGTACGCCGTCAACCTCAACGAACAGGCCCGTTCGGGCAAGCTCGACCCGGTGATCGGCCGCGACGAGGAGATCCGCCGCGTGTTGCAAATCCTCTCGCGGCGTACCAAGAACAACCCGATCCTCGTGGGAGAGGCGGGTGTCGGCAAGACCGCCATCGCCGAGGGTATCGCACACCGGATCGTCGACGGCGACGTGCCCGAGAACCTCAAATCGAAGGTGATCTACTCGCTCGACATGGGTGCCCTGATCGCGGGTGCCAAGTATCAGGGCGAATTCGAGGAACGCCTGAAAGCCGTTGTGCAGGAAGTTGTGGCCAGCGACGGCGACATCCTGCTGTTCATCGACGAAATCCACACCCTCGTGGGCGCCGGCAAGTCGTCGGGTGCGATGGACGCCGCCAACATCCTCAAGCCCGCCCTTGCGCGGGGTGAGCTGCGGACGATCGGCGCCACGACGCTCGACGAGTTCCAGAAGTATTTCGAGCAGGACAAGGCCCTCGAACGCCGGTTCCAGAAGGTGATGGTCGATGAGCCGACGCAGGAGGATGCCATTTCGATCCTCCGCGGACTGAAAGACCGTTACGAGAACCACCATCAGGTCCGCATCAAGGACGAGGCGATCGTCGCCGCCGTCGAGCTTTCGACGCGCTACATCACCTCGCGGTTTCTGCCCGACAAGGCGATCGACCTCGTGGACGAGGCGGCTTCGCGCCTGCGTCTGGAGATGAACTCCGTGCCTGAGGAGATCGACACCCTCGACCGGCGTGTGCGCCAGCTGGAGATCGAACGCGAAGCGATTCGCCGCGAGAAGGACAAGGAGCGCGTCGAGCACCTCACCAAGGAGATCGAGGAGCTCAAGGCCCGTGACGCCGAGATGCGTGCCAAGTGGCAGGGGCAGCGCGACCTCTTGAAAAAGATTCAGTCGAACAAGGACAAAATAGAAACCCTGAAGATCGAGGCGCAGCAGGCCGAGCGCCAGGGCGATTACGGCAAGGTGGCCGAAATCCGCTACGGCAAGATCCAGGAGGCGGAGAAGGAGATCGCCGCGTTCCAGGAGGAGTACAAACTGGCGTCGGCCAACGGCTCGATGATCAAGGAGGAGGTCGATGCGCAGGACGTCGCCGAGGTGGTGTCGCGCTGGACGGGCATCCCCGTGACGCGCATGCTGGCTTCCGAGCGCGAAAAACTGCTGCACATGGAGGACGAGCTGCACCGGCGCGTCATCGGTCAGGAGCAGGCCATCGCCGCCATCTCCGACGCCGTGCGCCGTTCGCGCGCCGGGTTGAACGACCCCGCAAGCCGATCGGCTCGTTCATCTTCCTCGGCACCACGGGCGTCGGCAAGACCGAGCTGGCCAAAGCGCTGGCCGAGTTCCTCTTCAACGACGACTCGATGATGACGCGTATCGACATGAGCGAGTATCAGGAGCGCCACAGCGTGTCGCGTCTGGTGGGAGCGCCTCCGGGATATGTCGGTTACGACGAGGGCGGCCAGCTCACCGAGGCCGTGCGCCGCAAACCCTATTCGGTCGTGCTGCTCGACGAGATCGAGAAGGCCCATCCCGACGTTTTCAACATCCTGTTGCAGGTGCTCGACGACGGCCGTCTGACCGATAACAAGGGCCGTACGGTGGATTTCCGCAATACGATCATCATCATGACCTCGAATATGGGTTCGCAGGTCATCCAGGAGAATTTCGCGGAGGCGTTCAACGGTGAGAAACTCGCCCCCGAAGTGGTCGAGAAGACCCGCCGGGATGTGATCGACCTGCTCAAGCAGCAGCTCAAGCCCGAGTTCCTCAACCGTATCGACGAGATCGTGATGTTCGAGCCGCTGACGCGCAAGGATATCGAACGCATCGTGGACATCCAGCTCGGTGTCGTGCGCAGGATGCTTGCCGAAAACGGCATCCGCCTCGAATACAGCGAGAAGGCACGCGAATGGATCGCTGCCGCCGGTTACGACCCGGAGCGGGATGTGGAGAACCCGGCGGACTC
>JBKSUH010000030.1:0-16564 GCA_047233565.1 Alistipes sp. | reverse complement strand
CCGCCAAATACGGCTGCACCCCCAAGGTATACCGCAAGGAGAAGCTCTCCCAGATCAAACAGGAGGTCGACGAAGTGCCCGAAGAGCCACAGGATAAGGCATAGGCAATGTTACCGGCAATGCCGGAATCTCTGCCCGACCGGAGACGGCGTTCCCTTCCGTCAACCCACCAACAAACTCAAGCCCGGCTACTGATGCAGCCGAGCCTGAATCCCTAATTATACCACTTAAAAACTTGTAACTGTCCCATCCCGACGGAAAAACAATTGCCCGGAACTTTCGAGTTAATGCAAAATTACACATTTCCGGGTTTCGGCAAGTATCAATTCATGCAATATAAGTACAATTCAAGCCACACCCCTGAAAAAAGCAGGGCGGGACACCGGAATGTCCCGCCCTGCGGAGCGATTTGCCGCTGCGGCCGTTTAGATCGCACCCGCGATCAGGAACACGGCAGCCACCGTAAGGATGGCGTACAACTCGGGGAATGCCGCGAGGATAAGCGTCTTACCCATCACGTCGTGGCCGTTGCCGATTGCGGCGATACCGTTGGCACACACCTTCGACTGGTAGTATGACGAAGCGAGGCAGACCAGACCCGTCAGCAGACCGGCGCCGAAGATGGCGGCCCCCTGCAACAACGTCATCGAATCCGTAAGGAATCCTTTGATGATGAAGTAGCCCACGAAACCGTAAAGGCCCTGCGAACCGGGGATAGCCGACAGGATCATGTAGCTACCGAAAGCCCCTCCGTTTTTCTTCATGGCGCCTACCGATGCCATACCGGCGATCGAAGTACCGATACAGCTCGCTACGCCCGAAAGGCCTACCATCAGCGCTACGCCGAGATAGCCCAAAATAATTGCAGTTGTTGATTCCATAATTTTAATTTGTTTTAGTTGTTATTTGTTTTCCGAATTATCTATTTTCTGCAAGGGCTCGAACGAACGCATCGACATTTCGAAGCCCGCGTTTTTGTAGAACTCGACGAACGTCAGACGCATCGGGTGCACGAACGACGAAATGGTGGACATGAAGAGGTTGATGCCGTGGCCGACGAGCAGAATCGGGATCATGATCAGCAGCCGCACGATGATGCCCGAACCTTCGGGCACGAACCCGGCGGCAAGCGCATTGAACACCGTGGCGAGGATACCGCCCGAGAGGCCGATGGCGAACAGACGGATATATGACAACACGTCGGAGAGGATACCCGTAAGGTTATTATAGGTATCCCACAATCCCAGCCCGAAATTCAGCAGCGGGTTCTTGCCCGGCGAATTGAAGAACAGCATCAGCACCGCACCCACGCCGAGCGTCGCATAGAACGCGGGCGAGGAGGTGGTGTAGAACGGGATCACCCACCCGGAGTTGAGCATCGGCAGTCCGGCGGCAAGGCTCCCGCCCAAAATGACCAGCAGCCACCCCAGCGAACCGAGCGAATAGCGGAACCCGACGGTGGAGGAGATCATGACGATCTTGAGCACCATGCCGAAAACGATCTGCACCACGCCGATCGCCAAGGCGATCGAGAAGAAGCTGCCTTGGAAGTCGAAGAACGGGACCGAAGGGAAATACTCCTTGAGATTCATGCCGAACACCGAACCGCAGGCCAGTCCCACGACGACCGTCGTCAAGCCGCACAACGTGGCGAACCACGCGGCCTGACGCATCATGCCGGGTTGCCGGTTCTTGGCCAGCATCCACGCCCCAGCAGGGCCAGAATGGCGCCGTAGCCGGCATCGTTCAGGCAGATGCCGAAGAAAAGCACGTAGAACGGTGCGAAGAACGGCGTAAGGTCCATCGTGCCGTATTTCGGCCGGGCATACATGTCGCCCACCAGTTCGAAAACGCGCGCGAACCGGTTATTCTTGAGCTTCACGGGCGTATCGTCCTCGGGCGTAGGGTCTCCCTTGAGATAAACGACATTGGGATACGCCTCCAGCAGGGCGTCGACCTTGTCGGAGGTCTCCTTCTCGGCCCAGCCCTCCATGACGACCAGCGTTCCGTCGGCCGCCTGCTGCGCCGTGGCCTTCACGCGCACGCCCTGCAGCTGTTCCTTCAGCGAGGCGGCATGCGCCGCGAGCAGCTTCTTCGAAGCCGCGACGCGCGAGAATTCGGCGTCGAGGGCGCTCAGCTCCTTCCGGGCTTCGGCGATACGACGTTCCGCTTCGCGAATGTCCATTGACGGGGTTTTCATCTCCTGCGCGTCGAGCGTCACCTCCTCGCCGGGAGCCGCCACGACGACGAAATAGACCGTCGATTCGGTGCGGTTGATCGGCGCGATGGTATAGCGCTCCGCCCACTGGGCCTCGAACTTGTCGTAATTGCTCTTCGGCGTGAAGAAATATCGCAGCACGATACCCTGCTCGGCGAGCAAGCGAGTTCTCTCAGGCGAGAATTCTCCCCACGGACGCAGTTCGTCGGCCGTTTTCGAGACGGCCGATCTCGGCGTGAGCGCCGTCGCCTGCTGATGCGCCGCGGCATAGTGTTCGTAGGCCTCGGCGCCAGTTGCAAACGGCTTCGCACCGGCCTTGCAGCGCCCCTCTTCCCGCGCGGAAGTTGCGCAGGAATTCGAACGCCTTGGCATGCCTTCGATATCGAGCAGCAGTTGCCGGTCTTCCTCCGAAGGCTCCCAGCCCGTCGTCGTGATGTCGACAAGGCCCAGTTCGCGCAGCTTCTCGATAAAATCCTCACTTTGGGCCGCATAGAGCACAAAGTCGTATTTTGCCATTTTCGCTATCATAACATCGCGCCCTCCCCGGCCTGTTGCTGTTTGGTTTTCACGATCTTCTGGGCCGACTTGGAAAGGTTCTCCTCGTCTTCCATGAAGCGTTTGATCTTACGTATGGCGTCCTCGTACCCGGGTATCTGCACCTTTTCGTACAAGTTCACCTTCTGAGTGGTTTTACGGCGTGCGTGATCCAGCAACTCCATCTTGCGGTTATACACCTCGAATTCGAGTCCCAGCTGCGCCATGCGCTTGAGGATATCGACTCCGTCGGCGAACCAGACGGGCGACGAGAAAAGATCGTAGGGTTTCACCTCGAATTTCACGTCCTGCAAGACGGGTGTACGCACACCCGCGATCTTCTGTACCGAAAGTTCGACATCAGCGATGCGCAAGAGGTCACAATCAAACTCTCCCCAGAGCGATACCATGTAGTCGTACTCGGCCTTCAGGGCATCGAGCCGACGGCGGTAATCGCCCGCGGAGTCCTTCGCCTTCTTCACCTCGGAGCGCAGGGCCGACTCCTTACTTTTGATCGTAGGGAGCGCCTTCTGCCGCATTTTCAGCTGTTTGCCGAGGTCGCCGAGCGAGGTCTTGTTATATTGAAATTTGATTGCCATCGTGCCTTACGCTTCTTTCCAATACTTTTTGATGAGTTCCTCCTTGATCGCAACTTCCTCCTTGGAGAAATATTTGGCAAAGAGCCCCCATGCCGTGTCGAGCATCTCGGTGATGCCGATATTGACGTCGATCGAAAGGAGTTTCTCCGAATAGTCGAACGCGAATTTCAGCGTACGCTCGTCGTAGTCCGAGAGGTCGAAACCGTTCTCGAGCTTGGTCTTGGCATTGGCGGCATCGGCATACAGACGCACGCAGGCGTTCATCACCTGCGGATGGTCCTCGCGGGTCTTCTTGCCGATAACCAGCTGCTTGACGCGACAGCGAACGGAACGGATCCACGATGACCTTGCCCGTGTCGGAATCGTTCCTCAGGAACAGCTGGCCTTCGGTGATGTAACCCGTGTTGTCGGGGATGGCGTGCGTGATGTCGCCGCCCGACAGGGTCGTCACGGCGATGATCGTGATCGAGCCGCCGTTGGGCAGCTGCACCGCCTTCTCGTAGATCTTGGCCAGGTCGGAGTAGAGCGAACCGGGCATCGAGTCCTTCGACGGGATCTGATCCATACGGTTCGACACGATGGCCAGCGCATCGGCATAGAGCGTCATGTCGGTCAGCAGGACAAGCACCTTCTCGCCCTTGTCCACCGCGAAGTACTCGGCGGCCGTAAGCGCCATGTCGGGGACGAGCAGCCGCTCCACGGGCGGGTTCTCGGTCGTATTGACGAACGACACGATGCGGTCGAGGGCACCGGCGTTCTCGAACACCGACTTGAAATAGAGGAAGTCGTCGTTGGTGAGTCCCATGCCGCCCAGGATGATCTTGTCGGCCTTGGCACGCAGCGCCACATTGGCCATCACGGCGTTATAGGGCTGGTCGGGGTCGGCGAAGAAAGGGATCTTCTGCCCCGTCACGATCGTATTGTTCAGGTCGATGCCGGCAATACCCGTGGCGATCAGCTCCGAAGGCTGGATACGGCGGTACGGGTTTACCGTCGGGCCGCCGATCTCGCGCGCCTCGCCCTCGACGATCTCACCGCCTTCGAGCGGCTCGCCGTAGGCGTTGAAGAAGCGTCCCGCGAGGTTGTCCGACACGCGCAGCTTGGGAGGTTCGCCGTGGAAGACCACTTCCGAGTCGGTCGCCAATCCCTCGGTACCCGCGAAAACCTGCAACGTCACGTTCTCGCCCATGATTTTCACCACCTGCGCCAGTTTGCCGCCCACGGTGGCCAGCTCGTCGTTGCCGACGCCCTGCGCCCGCAGGGTCACGGTCGCCTTGGTGATGTTATCGATTTTGGTATATATTTTCTGAAAAGCTCGTGTTGTCATGGTCTAAAGCTTATTTTGTTTTTTCACTCACATACTCCTCGATCTGCTTCAGGTAGCCGTTGAACTTCTCCGACTGCCACTGCGAATAGTTCATCTGGCGGAAGAGGTTGATAAGACCCTTGAAGAACTGCGAGCACTCTTCGAAATCGGCGAAGGCGAAATCCTTCCGGCAGATGTCGAGCACCATTTTATACATCATCTTCTGGCGCTCGATCGGACAGTTGGCATCGATGTCGTCGAAAGCGTCCTGCTGGAGGATCACGAAGTCGAGCAGCTCCGATTTCCAGAAACGTTCGTGATACTCCACCGAACGCCGTCGTCGCCGAGAATGTTGATCTGGTCGTTGGCCTCCTTGCCGCGCTGCACGAGGTCTTGCCGGCATAGACGAGTCCACCCAGTCCTTCTCGATATGCTCGTCGAGGTATTCGCGGATTTCGGATATTCGAGGTATTTCGAATAGGACTCAGCGGGTCGATGGCCGGGTAGCGCTTCGAGTCGGCGCGGCCCTGCGAAAGACTAGAAGCAGCGCGCGGCCTTCTTGGTCGATTCGGTCACCGGCTCCTTGAGGTTACCGCCCGCAGGCGACACCGTACCGAGGAAGTCACGAACCGTCTGGCCGTTGTTCAGTTTGACAGACCGCGCGCGAATAGAAGTTCGAGATGATCGCCGAAAGATCCATCGGGAAGGCGTCCTGTCCGGGAAGCTCCTCCAGACGGTTCGACATCTCGCGCAGCGCCTGCGCCCAGCGCGACGTCGAGTCGGCCATCACGAGCACCTTGAGCCCCATGGCACGGTAGTATTCGCCGATCGCCATACCCGTATACACCGACGCCTCACGCGCCGCAACGGGCATGTTCGACGTATTGCAGACGATGATCGTACGCTCCATCAGGTTGTGCCCCGTCCGGGGGTCGATCAACTCGGGGAACTCCTTGAAAATCTCCACCACCTCGTTGGCACGCTCGCCGCACGCCACCATGATGATGATATCGGCATCGGCCTGCTTCGAAATAGCGTGCTGGAGCACCGTCTTGCCGGCGCCGAAAGGCCCGGGGATAAAACCCGTACCACCCTCGGCCATCGATTGAAGGTGTCGATGGCACGGACGCCCGTCACCATCACACGCGAGGGGCGCGGCTTCTCGACGTAGCAGCGCACGGCCTGCTTGACCGGCCATTTCTGCACCATCGTGATCCCGTGCTCCCGGCCTTCGTCGTCGGTCACCACGGCAACCGTGTCCGTAACTTTGTATTTCCCGGCCGCAACGATGCTCTTGACCGTATAATTGCCGGTCATCGTGAAAGGCACCATGATCTTGTGGCTCACCCACTGCTCCTTGACCTCGCCCAGCCACGATGCGGCCGAAACCTTGTCGCCCGCCTTCGCCAGCGGGGCGAACTCCCATTCGGCCGAGAAATCGACCGGGTCGGTGATCGAACCGCGCGCGATGAACAGGCCGTCCATCTTTTCGAGGTCGTTCTGCAGACCGTCGTAGTTGCGCGACAAAAGTCCCGGCGCGAGCGTCACTTCGAGCATATGTCCCTCGAACTCGACCTTGTCGCCGATCTTGAGTCCGCGGGTGCTGTCAAAAACTTGGACATAGGCGCTGTCGCCTACGACCTTGATGACCTCGGCCATCATCTTGGTATCTCCGCATAGACATAGCAGATCTCGTTCTGGCCTACTGCTCCGTCGGCCTTGACGATGACGATGTTGGAGATGATACCATTTACACGTCCTGTAGTTTTCATGAATATTCGTTTAGTTTCTTATTTTCATTTTTCCGGTCGCGGACCGCATTTCCGCACTTCCCGGCCGCTCCGCATCCCTCCTGCCGGAGAGACCGGTCCCGGTCCGGCGGCGCGTCGCCCGCATATGCCGCGCGGCGGCTATATCCTGTTCACCAGCTCCCTGCCGTCCAGCTCGGCCATCAAACGCTCGAACATCTCGCGTCCGCGCACCGCATCGAGCTGCGTCCAGCGCGCCACGATGTTGACACGCGACAGGTACGACAGGATGGAATTAATGTCGAAATAGTCGAACGTCGCCAGTTCCACGGCTTCGTTCCAGCGGATCAGGTCGATCTTGTGCTCCTTCTCCACGAGGTTGGCCTCGTCGTTCACGGCAGCGATCACGGCGTCGATGTAGGGCAACTCGCCCCGCAGCCCGAAATCGGCAGCCGAGCTACGCTCCAACTGTTCGACCACGTCGCCCCCGCCGACGGTCACCTCCTCGACGGGCCGCCCCACCGCACGGGCCGTCACGGCGGCCGTCACATTGCGCAGGTTGCGGTCGAACTCCGACCATGCGCGCAGGAAACGGCTCCGGGAACGGCTGCAAGCCTCGTAGTAGGCTCCGAAGAGCGCACTCTCGAAGCGCCCGGCCGTATCGACCTCCTCGGCATCCTCGCCTTCGGGGTCGGCAAAGGCGCGCAATACGCGGGCTACGGGCGCCGGCAGGCGCCGGGGAGTCTTCACCTCCTCTTCCAGCTCCTCGCGTGTGAAGTTACCCAGCGGATTGTGCGCCGAGCGCCCCGCACGCAGCGAAGCGATATTCTCACAGTCGTAATAGCCGTACAACAGCCGCACCGCGTCGGCATCGGCCCCGTCCACCCCTTCGAGGATCTCCCCGACGATGGCCTTGGCATCGAAACCCTTGGTGTCGGCATCGAGCGAATACTCCTTCAGCCCGGCTACCAGACAATAATAATTCGTCGTGAACATAGCGTCACGCCTTAAAAAGCATGTCCGATACTTTCTCGCGCAGGTATTCGCCCAGCAAGGCGTCGAAATCGGCATCGGAGAACGAGATGTAGTAACCGCCGTCCTTGGCACCTACCTTGAACCCGCTCTTCACCTCCTTCGAATAGCCCACTTCGATACCGGCGGCGAGCAGTTCCCGGGCGCTCTTGCCGAATGCCGCGTCGAGCTTGGTGCGCTCGGCCTCGGGCAGCAGGGCTTTCAGTTCCACCTTGCCCGCATCGGCACCGTTCCAGTTCCCGGCCACGGCCAGCAGCATCTCCTTGATGAATGCGGGATCGAGCGCAGCCTCCTTCACCCCGGCCGCAGTGGCCTTGGCCACGATCATCGAAGCGATCTCCGACTTGATCTTCGCAGCGGCCTGCTTGCCCGCGAGTGCGATCTCGGTCATCGTGTTCTTCTCGACATCTTCGGCCTTGTCACGGGCCTTCTTGACGATCTCCTCGGCCTGGGCGCGGGCTTCGGCGACGATCTTCGCCGCCTCGTTCTTAGCCTCCCCGACCAGACGGTCGGCTTCGGCACGGCCTTTCTCCAGCCCCTCGTCGTAGAGCTTTTTGGTCAGCTCCTGAAGTTTGTTTTCCATAGTGTTATTTAGTTTTGATTATCGTTTTTCAAAATATGCACACAAATATATAAAAGATTATCAGAAAACTGAGGCACACTGCAATAATTTGTCCTTTTTTGACAAAATTCAAGAACAAAAAGAAGAAGTTTCGAAGCGAAATGAAGTGTCTTACGGCCGGGAAACCCGCCGCCCGCCGCAGGCTGTCCGGTAAAAACCCACCGGCGCCGTAAAAAAACGGACGGCCCCGCGGGAAGGCGGCAGCCCCACAAAAAACGGACGCCGCTCACGCGGCATCCGCCTTATCGGGTTCGCACAGGGGTCACTGGTGCTGGGGACGCAGCAAATCCTGCACGACTTTCACGGGCGAGAAGGTCGTGATGGGCACATCCACGAAGATGGTGTTCCACCGCGACATCGTGCCGTTCCACAAACCGGGCAACTCCTGCGCACGCAATTCGCGGCCACCGCTCGACTTGGACGAGATAAAGCCTGTCGCAGGGTCGGTATAACGCCGCAGGTCGAACTTGCGCCCCTTGGAATCCCGGACGCCGCACACGAGGTCTACGGGATTGAAATGCGTCGCGGCCTTCATCAGCGGCTGGTCGGCGGGTGCGATCTGGCTCGACTCGGCGATCTGGAGCGACTGCGTGCCATCGGCGTTCGAAGCCCAGAACGGGCCGCCTCCCGGCTCGCCTTCATTGCGAACCATGCCGCAGACACGGGTCGGACGGTCGAGCACGGCGCGCAACAGGGCAGAATCGTAGTCGGCGGGCAGTTTGACGCACAAACGCTGTTCGATGAACTCCACGATCGGCTCCAGCTCGGCACCGCCCACCTCGAGCGCTTTGAGGTACTCGAAAGCCCGATCCTGCAAATCCAGCAGGATGCCGGCCAATACCTTTTTATAGCGGATCGTATCGCCGCGCTGCGCATCGGTCGTCACGTTGTCGATGTTCTTGATGAACACCAGGTCGGCGTCGATTTCGTTCAGGTTCTCGACTAACGCGCCGTGCCCCGCCGGACGGAACAGCAGCGTGCCGTCGTCCTGCCGGAAAGGGGTGTTGTCGGGATTGACGGCAATCGTATCGGTCGAAGGTTTCTGCACCGAGAACGAGATGTCGTAACGGATGCCGAAACGCTGTTCGTAAACAGGCACCTTCGCGGCCAGCAGCTCCTGAAATCCTTCGATATGTTCGGGCGAAACCGTGAAATGAATCTTCGCCACGCCGTTCGCGGCCGCATAGACCGCCCCTTCGACCAGATGTTCCTCGACCGCCTTGCGCGCGCCTTCGGGATAGGCGTGGAAGGTGACGAGTCCTTTGGGTTTGCGGCCGTAGCCGAGTCCTTCGTTCACGATGGCGCTGACGATGGTCGGTCGTCGGCGCCGGCCGGAAGCAGGGCTTTCAGCTCAGGCCAGAAGGCGAATTTCCCGATGTTTTCGAGCAGGGTGTCGATGCCCTTGCCGCGCTTACCCTCGTTGACGAACTCGAACAACTCCTTGAACATACGGGTCGCGGCACCCGAGGCTGGCACGAATTTCACGATGCCCAGGCGGTCGGCCTCCCGTTCATAACGCGCCACGGCGGCGGCAGCCTCCGCGTCGCCCACGACCATCACCCCGTCGCCGGGCGATGCGGCGCGCACAACCTTCAGGAAGGGGAACCCGCGGCGGAAATTCTCCAGCTGGCGCTCGACCGCGTCGGGAGTCAGCCCGTGTTTTTCGATCTGCTGTAAATCTTTTTCGGTAAACATGGTTCTTCGTCTTTAGTTTTTCGGGATCGGAATTATCTTCAAAATAACGAAATAATTTCTAACTTTGCGCAAGATTGCACATTTTCCGTACCCGCGCCCGCACCGACGACGCTGTACAAGGAGCCGAGGGGGCATCTGCCCGAGCGCCGCAAGGACGCCCCGGAACGGGCGCACGGAGAATTATGCGCCCAACGCCCGCCGGTACAACCGGGCGAACGACAAACAAACAGAAACAGACGGCATGATCCGAGAATTCCACCAAATCGACCTGAGCGGACGCAACAGCTTCGGCGTCGGACAGCAGGCGGCGCGTCTCGCCGAATTCGAGACCGAAGAGGACCTGCGCACGATCTTCAGCGGCGGCGTGCCCGAACGCTGGGCGGTGCTGAGCGGCGGCAACAACATCCTTCTTCACACGCGACTACGACGGACTGCTGCTGACGCCCGTCGCCCGGCGGATCACGCCCCTCGGCGAAGAGGGCGACACGGTCCGCGTGCGGCCGATGCGGGCGTCGAGTGGGACGACCTGGTGGAATGGGCCGTGGAACGCGGCCTGTGGGGAATCGAAAACCTCTCGCTAATCCCGGGCAAGGCCGTGGCGGCGCCCGTGCAGAACATCGGCGCCTACGGCTGCGAGGCGAAGGACGCGATCGAGCGGGTACACATGTTCTGCGTGGAAAACTGCAAATGCATGACGCTCGACGCCGCGCACTGCTGTTTCGGTTACCGCGAAAGCATCTTCAAGCACGACCTGCGGGGACGTGTCGTCATCACGGCGGTGGACATCCGCCTTTCGCGTACGCCGCAACCCCGGCTGGGGTACGGCGACGTGGAGCGTGAGGTCGAAGCCCGCGGCGGAGTCACGCTGCGCAACATCCGCGAGGCAATCTGCGCCATCCGCCGCGCCAAACTACCCGACCCGAAGGTGACGGGCAATGCAGGGAGCTTCTTCAAAAACCCGGTCGTCGATGAATCCGTGGCGCAGCAACTGCGGGCCCGCTGGCCCGACATGCCGCTCTACCCCGCCGCCCTTTCGGGCAAGGCCAAACTCGCCGCCGGGTGGCTCATCGACAAGGCGGGGCTGAAAGGCTGCCGAAGCGGACGGGTAGGCATCCATGAACGGCAGGCACTGGTATTGGTGAACCTGGGAGGCGCCACGGGCGGCGAGATACTCGATTTCGCCCGCATGGTACAGGCCCGCGTACACGAAAAGTTCGGCATAGAGATAGACACCGAAGTCAACATATTGTAATATGGCACTTTTAGAGGCTTTCCAGAGGTATGTCGCCGAGAATGACCTGGCGACGCACGACGACCGCATCCTGCTGACCGTTTCGGGGGGCGTGGATTCGATGGTCATGCTGTCGCTTTTCACCCGCAGCGGCTATTCGGTGGGCGTGGCGCACTGCAATTTCCAGCTGCGGGGCGCCGAGAGCGAAGAGGACGAGGTGCTGGTGGAAGAGGAAGCGAAGAAGTACGGCGTGGAGTTTTACAACAAGCGGTTCGAAACCACGGCCGAAATGGAGCGCACGGGCGAGTCGATGGAAATGGCGGCACGACGCCTGCGCTATGCGTGGTTCGACACCCTGAGCCGCGAACACGGCTACACGGTGGTGGCGATCGCCCACCATGCCGACGACTCGATCGAGACGTTCTTCATCAACCTGCTGCGCGGCACGGGGCTGCGCGGGCTGACGGGCATCTCGACGCAGGTGGGCAGGATCATCCGTCCGCTGATGTTCGCTTCGCGCAAGGAGATCCTCGAATATGCCGTAGCCAACCGCATCCCGTTCCGCGAGGATTCGTCGAACCGCTCGACCAAATACCTGCGCAACAAGATCCGGCTCGGACTGATCCCCCGCATCCGGGAGATCAACCCCAAGTTCACGAGCCTCATGAGCCGCAACCTGGCACGCCTGACCGATGCCCAGCTATTCATCAACCACGGCATCGAACGTATCCGCGGCGAGGCGGTGACTTCGGCGGACGGGTTCGACACGATCCACCTCGACCGCATCGACCCGGCATTCCCGCAGGAGTTCGTGATTTACGAGTTGCTGAGTTCGGCCTACGGGTTCAAGGGCGACGTCATCGACTCGCTCTGCCATTCGCTCAGGCACGGCATGACGGGCCGCCGCTTCTACTCGCGCGAGCGGGTCGCCTACGTGGACCGCGGCACGATCGTCGTGGCCCCGATCGCCCCGGCGACGCATGTATGGTGACCGTCGAGCGGGGCGTGCCGCGCAGTTACTGCGGCAACTCGGCGCTCTACTTCGAATACTGCGACATCGACGCGATCAAGAACTTCGGCGTACCGGAGCACATCGCGCAGGTCGATGCCGACCTGCTGAAATTCCCGCTCACGCTGCGCCGCTGGCGCGAGGGAGACTGGTTCATTCCCTTCGGCATGGCGGGCCGCAAGAAGGTGAGCGACTTCCTGATCGACGCCAAGGTCTCGATGCCCGAAAAAGAGCGGCAGTTCGTACTGCTGTCGGGCGACGAGATCGTATGGCTCGTCGGCCGCCGCATCGACGACCGCTACCGCCTGACGCCTGACACGGAAAACGTGCTGCGCATCACCAAAGAGATTGTATAACACGACCGGGAGCGGCGATTCAGCCCCTTCCGCCGCGGGGACGCGGAAACGCCCCGCATCCGGCTCGGCCGGACCAATGACTGAGATATGGCCAAAAGCGCACTGAAATTCAAAGATTCCGTCGCCGCATACGAAAAGCTGGCGCAGGAGATCGCCGCACGGCGGTTCGCCCCCGTGTACCTGCTCATGGGCGAGGAGAGCTACTTTATCGACGCCATCGCCGAGCGGCTCGCGACGACGGTGCTCGGCGAAGCCGAACGGGCTTTCAACCAGATCACCGTCTACGGCAAGGACTCCGAGGCGGGACAGGTCATCAACCTCTGCCGCCAGATGCCGATGATGGGATCGTATCAGGTCGTCATCCTCAAGGAGGCGCAGCAGCTGCGCGGACTGGACAAACTCTCGCTCTACACGCAGAAACCCTCGCCCACGACGATCCTCGTGATCTGCCACAAGGAGAAGAACGCCGACAAACGCTCGGCATTCTACAAGAGCTGCGCCGCCAATGGAGCGGTGCTCGAATCGGTGCGCCCGCGCGACTACGAAATCGCCTCGTGGCTCCAGCAGTTCATCGCCAAAAGGGACTCGCCATCGACGCCAAGGCGCTCTCGATGCTCACCGACCACCTCGGAACCGACATTTCGAAAATCTCGAACGAGCTGGGCAAGCTGGTCGTATCGCTGCCCGAAGGGACCAAGCGCATCACCGACGCCGACATCGAGGCCAACATCGGCATCTCGAAGGATTTCAACAACTTCGAGCTATGCAAGGCCGTAGTGACCAGAGACATGGCGCGCGCGCTGATGATCGCCGAGCACTTCGCCCGCAACCCCAAGGACAACCCGCTGCTGGTCACCGTGCTGGCGCTGTTCGGCCAGTTCAAAGGGCTGTTCGTCGTGAACTACCTGCGCTGGACGGCGCGCCACAAAGGCATGCCCTTTCCCTCCGACGCCGAACTGATGCGCATCCTCAAGAAAAACAACGTCTACGTACTGGGCGAGATCAAGCAGAACGCCGCCAACTGGGACAACCGCAGGGTATTCAACATCCTCGGCCTGCTGCGCGAATACGACGCCAAAAGCAAGGGCATGAACGCCGGCGGAGCGTCGGACGGAGAGCTGCTGCGCGAACTGCTGCTCAAAATCTTCCTACTCTGATGCAGGAGGTCTACCTATACCAGACCGTTCACATCCTCGGCGGCAGGTCTCTCCACCTGCCGGCGCATCTGGCCGTACTCGACCGCTGGTCGCGCGAACTTTTCGGCCGTCCGGCAGGACTCCGCCAGCAGCCCCTCGCCCGGCAGATCGAAGCGCTCGCGGCGCAGACGGCGCCTGCGGACTGCGACCTCTCGCAGTTCGTGCGGATCGTCGTTCCTGCATCGGGCGATCCCGCCTTCCGGCTCGAATCCGCAGGCATATCGCTCTACCGGGGATACGACCTGCGCAGTCTGATGCCCGACGCCGTGACGCTGCAATACGACATGCCGTTTCCCGAAGCTCCGACTTCGGCGCGCGAAAGCCGCCGCCGGACTGGCCCGCCAGCAGGCCCGTCTGCACGGCGCATCGGTCGCCGTGCGCTGCGACGGCGACGGCATCGTCCGCACGGCCGACAACGCCCCGCTGTTCGCCGTGCGGGGCAAACGGCGTTCGTCTCCCCGGCGGAAGCCTGCGTCGAACAGGAATTGGGCCTGCGGGCCGTCGAGGCGGCGGGACTCGAACTGGAAGAGCGCCCGGTAATGCGCGACGAGCTGCCGCGCTTCGACGAACTCTTCTACGTCGATCACCGGGGCGTCACCGCCCTCGCCCACTGCGACGGACATCCCTGCATGGCGATTCTCGCGGAACGGGTCGCCCAATCGCTCGGCGGGCTGTTTCCGAAAATGTAGAAACCGAACGGGCCCGGCCCGCGCTATCTTCGCCGGAAAACCCGTTTCACCATGAAAAAATACCTGTTTCTTTACGCCGTCGCCGTGACGGCTCTGCTGGTATGCGGCTACGGCCGCTACCGCCGCGAAAACCGTCGCCTGACCCAGAACCAACACGCCCTTGCGGCCGGCATCGAACGCTACCGCACGCGTCTGGGGCAAGAAGCGGCATCGGTGCAGGCCCTGCGTCTGCGCTGCGCCGAATTCGAAGAGCTGCGGGCCGCAGACGCTGCCGAAATCCGCCGGCTCGGAATCAAACTCCGCCGTCTGGAAGCTGCGGCCCGGACAGCCACGGCCACGAAGGTCGAGATACGGACCCCGGTGCGCGATACGGTCGTCGTGCGGCTGAGCGACACGCTCGTCGTCCGCGACACCCTGCGGCTGTTCCGCTGGCGCGACGCCTGGGTTACGGTCGAAGGGCGTATCCGCACCGACTCGGTCGCCTGCCGCGTGGAGAGCACCGACACCCTGCGGCAGGTCGTGCACCGCGTCCCGCGGCGATTCCTCTTCATCCGCTGGGGCACGAAGGCCCTGCGCCAGGAGATCGTATCGTCGAATCCGCATACGCGGATCGTCTATTCGGACTATGTAAAGTTCGAACGGTAAATTAATTCGCATTTTTTAACCCGGTATTCCCAAATATTATTACCTTTGTCCGATATGGAAAGGTCTGCTATTTTCCCCGGGTCGTTCGACCCGTTCACCCGCGGCCATGCGGCACTGGTCGACGAGGCCCTGAACCTCTTCGACCGCGTAGTCATCGGCATCGGCAACAACACCTCGAAACAGGGATTGCTGACCGTCGTCAACCGCAAACGGCTGATCGACGACCTCTATGCCGGGAATGCACGTGTCGAAGCCCGGATTTACACGGGGCTCACGGGCGAATTCGCCGAGGAGATGGGGGCCTGCGCCATTATCCGCGGCGTGCGGAACACAACCGACTTCGAATACGAACGCACGATGGAGGCCACCAACCACCGGATCTACCCCGACATCACGACCGTGATGTTGTTCACCCCGGCGCCCGTGGCCGACATTTCGTCGTCGACGGTGCGCGAAGTGCTTTCGTTCGGCCGTTCGGTGGAAGAGTTCATGCCCGTGGGAGTAGATATTAACAAATACCTGTAATTTTATGATGGAATTCACAGCCGAAATGATCGCCGGGTTCCTGGGCGGTGAAATCGTCGGCGACAAGGAGGCGAAAGTACACACCGTATCTTCGATCGAGGAAGGCAGGGCCGGCTCGCTCAGCTACCTTACCAACCCCAAATACGAAACGTTCCTCTACAGCACGGGCGCATCGATCGTGCTGGTAAACCGTTCGTTCGAACCTTCGCAGCAGGTCTCGGCTACGCTCATCAAGGTGGACGACGCCGCCGCCTGCGTGCTCAAACTGCTCGAAATGTACAACGCCGCCAAGCCCCGCCGCAGCGGTATCAGCAAGCTGGCTTCGGTCGCTGAAAAGGCCGAGGTGGGCGCCGACTGCTACATCGGGGATTTCACGGTGGTCGAAGCGGGCGTGAAAATCGGCAAGAACTGCCAGATCTATCCGCAGGTTTACCTCGGAGCGGGGGTTACGGTGGGCGAAGGCACGATCCTCTACCCCGGAGTCAAGGTATACGAAGGCTGCCGGATCGGCCGCAACTGCATCCTGCACGCGGGAGCCGTGGTCGGCGCCGACGGTTTCGGCTTCATGCCCAACGCCGCGGGCGGTTTCGACAAGATTCCGCAGCTGGGCAACGTGGTGATCGAAGACGACGTAGAGATCGGGGCCAACACCTGCATCGACCGCGCCAAGACCGATTCGACGGTGATCCGCCGGGGCGTCAAGCTCGACAACCTGATTCAGATCGGACACAACGTCCAGATCGGCGAAAACACCGTATCCTCGGCCCAGACCGGCATCGCCGGCACCTCGCGGGTGGGGCGCAACTGCTTCCTCGCCGGACAGGTCGGCATCGCCGACCACGTGAACGTCGGCAACAATTTGAAGATCGGCTCGAATAGCGGCTTGGACAAGAACGTGCCCGACGGCGAGATCCGCTTCGGCTACCCGGCGCTGCCCGGCATGCAGTACCACCGTTCGGCGACGGTCTTCAAACGGCTGCCCGAACTCGAAAAACGCGTGAACGAGCTGGAGAAGCAACTCGCAGCATCAAAAAAATAACCAACATCTTCGCATTATGAAAAACTTATTCCTTTTCGCAACAGCCGCAGCCGTGCTGTGCAGTTGCAGTAACCAGCACAAGTACATCATCGACGGCGATATCGCCGGGCTCGAAGGAAC
>JBKSUH010000029.1:0-16871 GCA_047233565.1 Alistipes sp. | reverse complement strand
TTCAAAAGTTCCTCTTCGAGGTGGTCGATGGCCTTCTGCATACGGCCGGAGGCATCGTTGAGAATCGTCTTGGTATCCATATTATTCGAGTATTTTTTCGATGGTTTTGATCATTTCGTCGAACTCTTCGGCGTCGTAACCTACTGTTGCCAGCACGACTTTACCATCGGCGCCGATCAGGAAATTCCGCGGGATATAATTCGAGGCATAACGGTCGTAAATGGCCTGCGAGGGGTCGAGGCCCATCGGGAACGTATAGCCCGTCTTTTCGCGGAACGCCGCCACGTCTTCCCGCTTTTCGCCGCGCGATATGGGCAGGAATACGAAATCGCGGCCTGCGAAACGGTCGATCACGTCGCTCTGCACGCGCGCCAGCTCCTGCCGGCAGGGCGGACACCACGTGGCCCAGAAGTTCAGCAGGACGACCTTGCCTTCAGTTCGGCGAGGTCGGTTTGCCGCCGCCGAACATCTCGACCGTGAAGTCGGGGGCTTTGTCGCCGGCCTTCACGAGCGTCGTCGATTCGACGTCGCCTGCCTTTGCTGCTGTTGCCGCCGCATGAAGGCAGCAGCAGGATGACGGCGACGATCGCGACGATCAGCGCCAGCATGATCCATAATTGTCTGTTACTCTTTTTTGTCGCCATGTTTTTCGTTGTTTTGGTTTGTCGGGCACTTTGTCGCACGAGTCCGGAGTGCCGGCCGGAAGCTCCTATGAAAGCCCGGTTACGAGCGTTCCGATCTGTTCGCCTGCAAGTACTTTGCCGAGGTTGCCCGGCGTGTCCATGTCGAAGACAATGATCTGCAGTCCGTTCTCGCGGCAGAGCGTGAATGCCGTGAGATCCATGACTTTCAGCCGGCGGTCGAGCACCTCTTCGAAGCTTATTTCGTCGAATTTGACGGCCGCAGGGTCTTTTTCGGGGTCGGCCGTGTATACGCCGTCCACGCGGGTGCCCTTCAGCATCACGTCCGCCTCGATTTCGATGCCGCGCAGCGCCGAAGCCGAGTCGGTCGTGAAATAGGGGTTCGACGTGCCTCCGCCGATGATGACCACATACCCCGCCTCGAGGTATTCGATGGCACGCGCCTTGGAGTAGTATTCGCCGATGGGCTCCATGCGTATCGAGGTCAGGACTTTGGCCTTCACGCCGTTGTCCTCCAGTGCCGACTGCAGCGCCAGCGAGTTGATGATCGTGGCCAGCATGCCCATCTGGTCGCCCTTCACGCGGTCGAAGCCCTTCTTGGCGCCGGTGAGTCCGCGGAAGATGTTGCCGCCGCCGATGACGATGCCGATCTGGACGCCCGTCCCGGCGGCCGCCTTGATCTGTTCGGCGTAGGACTGGAGCACTTCGGGCGAGAGTCCGTATTTCTGCGAACCTTGCAGCGATTCGCCGCTCAGTTTGAGGAGTATTCTCTTGTATTTCATGTTGCAATGGATTTACCGTAACGCGAAGATAGAAATTTTTCGAAAAAACCGGCATCAATGACTATCTTTACAGAAAATAGACGCCCTCCGGACCGTGTCCGAACAAATTCGGCGCGGTGTCCGGTGCGCACGCTTTTCGACGCCGTTCCGGAAAGGCTGCGTCCGGCCAAAAGGCGGACGGGCTTGCTTTGTGCCCTGCTTGCATTATCTTTGTCTCGCCATGACGCCGGAAGAATACAGACTGCTTCTACATATCGATTCGCCGGAGGACCTCAAAAGGCTCTCCGCGGAGGAGTTGCGCGCTTACTGCGACGAGTTGCGACGCTATATCGTCGACGAATGTTCGGTAAATCCCGGACACCTCGCGTCGAGTCTGGGGGCTGTGGAGCTGGCCGCCGCCCTGCATTATGTCTTCGACACGCCCGCCGATAAGATCGTGTGGGACGTGGGGCACCAGACCTATGCCCACAAGATCATCACGGGCCGCCGCGAAGCGTTCAAAACCAAGCGCCGGCTGGGGGCATCAGCGGCTTCCCGCGCATGTCCGAGAGCGAATACGACGCTTTCGGCGGGGACACGCCTCGGTGTCGATCTCGGCGGCCTTCGGCATGGCCAAGGCGGCCGAACTGCGGGCGAGAAGTATCGGGTCGTGGCGGTCATCGGCGACGGTTCGATGACCGGCGGGCTGGCCTTCGAAGGGCTGAACAACGCCGGGGCCAGCAAGCGCACCAACCTGCTGGTGATTCTGAACGACAACAACATGGCCATCGACCAGGCCACCGGCGCATTGAAGAACTACCTGCTCAAAATCTCCACATCGGTGCATTACAACCGTTTCAAGCAGCAGTTGTGGGGCATCCTTTCGCATACGCCGCGCCTGCTGCGCCTCTGCCAGAAGGCGGGCAACGCCGTGAAACAGGGGGTGCTGAACAAGAGCAACCTCTTCGAGAGCTTCAATTTCCGCTATTTCGGCCCCGTCGACGGCCACAACCTCAAGGAGTTGGTGCGCACGCTTCAGGCATTGCGCGACATCGAAGGGCCCAAGTTGCTGCATGTCATGACCGTGAAGGGCAAGGGCTACCTGCCTGCCGAGCACGACCAGTCCACGTGGCATGCCCCCGGACGTTTCAATCCCGATACGGGCGAGCGGATCGCCTCGCCGGGCGCTGCGGCGCGTTACCAGGATGTCTTCGGCGAGACGCTCGTCGAACTGGCCGGGCTCGACCCGCGGGTCGTGGGCGTCACGCCTGCCATGCCGTCGGGTTGTTCGATGAACATGCTCATGCACGCCATGCCGTCGCGTTGCTTCGACGTGGGTATCGCCGAGGGCCATGCCGTGACCTTCTCGGCCGGGATGGCCGCTGCGGGCATGGTGCCTTTCTGCAACATCTATTCGTCTTTCATGCAGCGGGCTTACGACAATGTGATCCACGACGTCGCGATCCAGGATCTGCCCGTGGTGATGTGCCTCGACCGGGGCGGCATCGTGGGCGAGGACGGCGTGACCCACCACGGGGTCTTCGACATGGCTGCATTCGGTGCCGTGCCGGGACTTACGATCGCTGCGCCGATGGATGAACTGGAACTCCGCAACATGATGTATACCGGTCTGCAATACGGCCATCCCTTCATGATCCGCTACCCGCGCGGCAACGGTGCGGGACGTCTGTGGCGGGGCGTTCCCTTCGAGGCGCTGCCCGTCGGCCGGGGACGGAGGCTCCGCGAAGGTACGGACGTGGCGCTGGTGACCGTCGGGACGGTCGGCAACGCCGCCGCACGGCCGCCGCACGCGCCGCCGAAGAAGGGTGAGCGCAGCCCATTACGACCTGCGCTTCGCCAAACCTCTCGACGAGGAACTGCTCCTCGAAGTGGGTGCGAAGTTCCGCCGCGTGGTGACGGTCGAGGACGGCGCCCTGCGCGGAGGCGTCGGCGAAGCCGTCGCGGCATTTTCAATGCACGCGGGCTGGACGTTTCGGTGCGTTCGCTGGGCATCGGCGACGAGTGGGTCGAACACGGAACTCCGGCTCAGCTCTATGCCCTCTGCGGCTATGACGAGGAGGGTATTCTGAAAGCCCTGCTCGAAACGAAACAGGCGCCGGTCTGCGCCGAATAATATCCGGACTCCTTACATCGTAAACACCCAGTCGTCGGCTTTGCTGAGCGTCGGATTCAGCCGGAAACCCTCCCACTCGAACGCTTTCAGCTGCTGCGGATCGCCGATGCGGTTTTTAGGATATGACGGGTCATTTCGCCGCGGCACATTTTCGTGTAGACCACGATGGTTTTCAGACGGTCGCCTTCACGGATGCGGAATTCGGGCGTGATGATACGCGCTTCGCGGCGGATGCGTTTCCAGTCGAACAGGCGCTTCATCTCGCTGCTGGCGAGGTTGACCAGGATGCCGTCGTCGGCATGGATTTTTTCGAGGAAGGCCTCCGTCAGCCGTCCCTGCCAGTACCCGAACATCGTTTGGTCGTCGTGCCCCGGCAATACGGCGTCCCCTTCCAGCCGGTAGCGGCGGATTGCGTCCAGCGGCCGGAGCAGCCCGTAGAGGAACGACGTGATGTTGAGGTGCTGCTGTGCGTATTCGAAATCCCCGGGGGTGAATCGCTCCGGGGCGATATGCCTGAATACGACGCCCGTGTAGGCCAGCAGCGCGGGGAGGGCCTCTTCGCCGTGGAACTGCCGGTAACGCCGGCGGTTGGTCGCGGCGATCTGCCGGTTGGTGCGCAGCATGCGTTCCAGCTCTTCGGTGGTGAGCGTCGCCAGCTGCAGGGCCAGCTCCGCGGCCTCGCGGGCGTAACGCGGCAGGGTCGTTCGGGGGATTTCGGCCGGATTGTTTTCGGCCATCGTTTTGGCGCAGGAAAGGAGTATTTGCATGGCTGTGGATCAAAATTGGATGTCCTGCCCCTCTGCCGGCTCCGCAAAGCGGGTGAACGGGACGAACGGCGTCACCGTGAACTCGGCCGTGAGCAGGTAGTCGCGGCGCGGATTTTCCGTAACGTTTTGCAGATGCGGTAACGGGCGTATACGGACGGATAGATGCGGCGCAGCGCCGTGAAGCCGTAGGCGTACTCTTCGTCTGCCGGGCGTCGCCGGGGACGGAAATTGCGGGCGGCCGATGCCGATCAGCAGGGGTCCCATGCGTCGGCCGGCAGTGTTTCCACCGGCCGTTTGGAACCTGCAAACGGTGTAGTCCGTCGAAATAGACGGTCGAATCGCCGCGGTAGCGATCGTAAGCCGTATGCAGTCGGTCTCCGCAGGGTAGAAGGCATATTCGGCGTCCATGCTCAGTCCGTCGGGCGGCGGCGGCCTTCCAGGCGGGCGGATAGCGTCGTGTCGGGATCGAACCCTTCGAGTCGGATCAGGGGCTGTCGTGCACGTAACGGCGGAAGCGGGCTCATCGCCGAGTCGGCCCGAGCAGGTGGACACGGACGATCCTGTTTCGTCGGTCCCGGACGACCGACGGCGTCGGCGATGCTTCTTTCCTGGTTGCGGATGCGCGGGCGGCGTTCGCGCTTCCGTCGATGTTCGCGCTCCGGTGCAGGCGGCGAATCCCCGGTCGGTCGTGAGCAGGATGTCGGACGGCGCCACACGCTGTCCTGCAGTTCGCCCAATTCGCGCGCCGTGGACGGCGCTGGGCGGCGCCGTACAGCCGGCCGAGCGACAGGAGCACAGGAGCGTTTCATGGTCGGCGGTTTATGCTACGGAACAGGGGATGCCGAGCGCCTCGACGCGGGTGGCGATGGCCTGCAACTCCTCGCGCGGCACCTTTTCGAGCGTCCGGCACGGGGTGTCGCGGTCAAGCGAGTAGACCATGACCTGCCGCGGGCGGATTTCGCCGATCAGGCGCAGCCATGCCGCGACCTCCTCTTCGGTGGTGTTGTCGACCCGCTGCCCGTCGAACTCCCCGCGCAGGAACATCGTCTGCACGGTCAGGTGCCCGTCGAAGCCTTTCATCTGATCGACGACCCTGCGTACGGAATAGACCGGGCTCTGGGGATTGTTTATCAGGCGTGCCGTGGCGTCGAAGGCCGAATCGAGCTTGAGGATGTTGTTGTCCACCCGCAGCAGGGCGCGGCGCACCTCTTCGCGGTGGAGCTGGGTGGCGTTCGAGAGCACCGAGACCTTGGCCGACGGGCACAATGCGTCGCGCAGGGCGATCGTATCGCCGATCACCGCTTCGAATTCGGGATGCAGGGTCGGCTCGCCGTTGCCGGCGAAGGTGATGACGTCGGGCGGCGTGCCGTCCGCCACCATGCGGCGCAGCGTCGCTTCGAGCTGCGTGCGGACATCTTCGCGGGCGTTGAATCGCCGTCCGCCGGGGTGTTCGGCGTTCCAGCCGCATTCGCAGTAGATGCAGTCGAACGAGCAGAGTTTCGAATCGGTCGACAGGAGGTTCACCCCCAGCGAAAGGCCCAGCCGCCGTGAGTGCACCGGGCCGAAAATGATGTCGTGAAATAGTGATGTCATGATGCAAAAATACAAAATCGTTCGGAATTATAAATTTATGGCATTTTTAAAAATTATCATTGATTTTGTTTTTCTTTTTGAAAAAATTGTAACATATCATTATTCCAAATACAATAATCGTAATTATACCTATTATTGGGAGGTCTTCTTCTGGTATGTCATATTCCGAAAGGATTATGCTAAAAAGGAATATAATAACTAATATTAGGCATCCCATATTCATTGATTGTAAAAAGCAACCTTCTGTTTTGGGAAAGAAGCTGTGATTACTAATTTGATATCCGCATTTGGGGCAGTGAGGAGCCTGATCTGAAATGCTATTCCCACATTCTGGACAATTGATTAGTGCCATAATTAAAAATCTATTTTGTTATAGTTAGTCGATAATATGTATAATGTTTTTCGTAATACTTGCTTTTGATTTTTCTTGAGATAAATTGACTGTATATGTTGAAAATGTCCAGTGAAATGAATTTAGGGGTGGTTGCGAACCTAATATTTTAGATAAATGATTTTTGAGTAGAATAATATTTGATGTTTGAACTAATATTGTATCATCATATAATGGTTCGATTAACATCGATAAAGTATGTAATTTATTATTGACAAATTTGGGTTGAATATCAAAGATTATGGAAAACGATTGTGTGCTAGTAAAATTGCCAACTGAATTATCATGAACGGTTATGTTCTGGGTTTCAAACCAATGCATGCAATATGTGTTGTTATCCCATATCGACATTTTGCCACTGTTCTTATATTGTTTGATAAGTGAATTATATTCTAATTTAGACATTCCAAGATGAAATCCGAGAAGAATATTTGGTGAAATTGTAGATATTCTATCTTCTTGTTGAGTGTTTTGTTTTGACTCTGCGTTTTGTTGTGTTGGTATTTTTTGTGTTTGTTTTGTGCAGAAAAATAGTGATGGCACTCCCAATTATACAGCCACCCAAAAGGAATAAGAGGATTTTATTCATAAGATTGTTTTTTTGCGAGACCGCTGACTCCTTTACGATCATTTGTTAAAAAAGAAGTGTGGAGTCTATTGCCTATCTGTTAGGAGGTTCTGGTAAACCTTGAGTCAAATAAACAATACTCCACACCTGCGAGTATGGAATATTGTTTCGCATACGATTGCAAGTGAATGAGTGTTATTGTTTTTCTTGACTCTATGAAATTTACCAGATTTCCTAACAAGAATAAAAGCAAAACACTTTCATCAAAATATGTCTGTCTATGAAGACAACACAAAGATACGAATTATTTGTTAATGATGCATATGAATTGAAAAAGCTAAGTAATTTTCCTATCTTTACAAAAATCATTCTCCTATGAAATTCAGGTTCGGACTGCTGCCGCGCGTCGTACTGGCCATCGGGCTGGGCGTAGGATGCGGCTTTTTCTTTCCCGAATGGGCGACGCGCATCGCGCTGACGTTCAATGATATTTTCGGCCAGTTCCTTTCGTTCGTCATCCCGTTGCTCATCCTCGGGCTGGTGGCGCCGGGCATCGCCGACCTGGGACGCAACGCCGGGCGCCTGCTGGCCCTCACGGCGGCGCTGGCCTATGCCTTCACCCTTTTCTCGGGCTTCGGCACCTACCTCACGGGGCGGGCGCTGTTCCCCGCATTGCTCGAAGGCGCCGCAGCCGTGCTGCCCGACGCGGCCGCAACGGCCCCCGCACCCTATTTCACGGTTGGGATGCCACCCCTGTTCGGTGTCATGTCGGCGCTGGTACTGGCCTTCGTACTCGGGCTGGGGATGGCCTATACCCATAGCGTGAAGCTCAAAGGGGTGATGGACGATTTCAAGTCGATCATCGACCGCGTGATCGCGGGCGTCATCATCCCGCTGCTGCCCTTCTATATCTTCGGAATCTTCCTTTCGATGACCCAGTCCGGGCAGGTGGCCGGGGTGCTGGGCGTCTTCGTGAAGCTGATCGTGGTGATCTTCTTCATGACCGTCGTGCTGCTGCTCGCACAGTTCTCCATTGCCGGGCTCGTTGCCCGCAAAAACCCGCTGCGGATGCTCCGTACGATGCTTACGGCCTATGTCACGGCGCTCGGCACGCAATCGTCGGCCGCCACCATCCCCGTGACCCTGGCGCAGACCCTCCGGCTCGGCGTGCGCCCCCAGCTGGCGTCGTTCGTCGTACCGCTCTGTGCGACGATCCACCTCTCCGGCTCGATGATGAAGATCGTCGCCTGCGCGCTGGCCGTGTCGATGATCGCCGGACTGGAGCTGCCTGCCGGAACGTTCGTGGGATTCATCCTGCTGCTGGCCGTGACGATGATCGCGGCTCCGGGGTGCCGGGCGGGGCGATCATGGCCGCGCTGGGACTGCTGGAGTCGATGCTGGGATTCGACGAAACGCTCGCCGGACTGATGATCGCCACCTACATCGCCATGGACAGCTTCGGCACGGCGACCAACGTGACGGGCGACGGTGCCGTCGCGGTGATCGTCGATGCGATAGACCGCCGTTCGAAAAAATAAAAAATAAACAAAACTCTTCTCCGGGCCGCCGAAAGCGGCCTTTTTCCATATTAAATATCCGGAAATAAGTATAAATGCGTACCCTTGCCGAATAAAAAACGGCTAATTTTGATGGCTAAAAGGTTTTTTTGTACTTTTGCGCGTCCGAAACGGAAACTTAAACATTAAATTACAATATTTTATGGTTGATATTTTTGCACGCCTGGAGAAAAATGCAGGTGGCCCCATCGGTCAGTACATGTCGTACGCCCACGGTTATTACGCGTTCCCCAAACTGGAAGGCGATATCGGCCCCCACATGACTTTCCGGGGCAAGAAGATGCTCAACTGGAGTCTGAACAATTACCTCGGGCTGGCCAACCACCCCGAAGTCCGCAAGGCCGACGCCGAGGGTGCCGCACAGTTCGGCATGGCGGCCCCGATGGGCGCCCGCATGATGAGCGGCCAGACCGTCTACCACGAGCGTCTCGAGCGCGAACTGGCCGAGTTCGTCGGCAAGGAGGACGCCTTCCTGCTGAACTTCGGTTATCAGGGCATGATTTCGATCATCGACTGCCTGCTGACGCCGCGCGACGTGGTGGTCTACGATGCCGAAGCGCATGCCTGCATCATCGACGGCCTGCGCCTGCACAAGGGCAAGCGTTTCGTATACGGCCACAACGACATGGAGTCGCTGCGCCTGCAATTGCAGCATGCCACCGACCTGGCCGAAGAGCAGAACGGCGGCGTGCTCGTGATCACCGAGGGTGTCTTCGGCATGAAAGGCGACCTGGGCAAGCTCGACGAGATCGTGGCCCTGAAAAAGGATTTCCAGTTCCGCCTTCTGGTCGACGATGCCCACGGCTTCGGTACGATGGGTGAGGGCGGCCGCGGTACGGCGTCGCATTTCGGCGTAGTGGACGGCGTAGACGTGCTGTTCAACACCTTTGCCAAGTCGATGGCCGGTATCGGTGCATTCGTCTGCGGCCCCCGCTGGCTGATCAACCTGCTGCGTTACAACATGCGTTCGCAGCTTTACGCCAAGTCGCTCCCGATGCCGATGGTTATCGGTGCCCTGAAACGCCTGGAGCTGATCCGCAACCACCCCGAATACCAGCAGAAACTCTGGGAGATCGTACGCGTGTTGCAAAGCAGCCTCAAAGAGAACGGCTTCGAGATCGGCGTGACCAATTCGCCCGTGACGCCCGTTTTCCTGAAGGGCGGCATCCCCGAGGCTACGAACCTGGTCGTTGACCTGCGTGAGAACCACGGTATTTTCTGCTCGATCGTGATCTATCCGGTGATCCCGAAGGGCGAGATCATCCTGCGTGTGATCCCCACCGCAGCCCATACGCTCGACGACGTGAACTATACGATCGCGGCGTTCAAGTCGGTGCGCGACAAGCTCGAAGGCGGCATTTATGCCCAGATGCCGATTCCGGTTCGCGCCGACGAAGGCTTCAAGGTCCGCTAATCGGGATTCGCTCTGAGGGCGATCCGTATATAGATAAGGCTGCCATTTCCGGCAGCCTTATTTTTGTTGCCGTTCGCTGCGGGGCGTTGGCGCCGGGCATGCCTGCGCGATCGCATCTGCACCGGCGTTTCTTTTTGCGTTTCGGGCGGCGCAAGAGTAATTTTGCGACAAAATTCGCCGGAAAATTTTGCAGAATAAATTTTTCGGTTTATATTTGCAGTCCCGAAACGCAGGTTTCGAAGCCCGGAGCCGAGGTGCGGATGCAGTTGTCCCGCCCGTCCGAAAACGATAATTGCGGAAATAGCTCAGTTGGTAGAGCGCAACCTTGCCAAGGTTGAGGTCGCGGGTCGAGTCCCGTTTTCCGCTCTCGGTAAGTGGTTGATAATATGCTGATTATCAGCCACTTTTCGTTTTTCGGAAAATACGGAAGACGGGTGAGGTGTTCGCCGCGGCAAACTGAACGACGGTAATAGAATAAGAAACCGGGCATCGGAGTTATTAACTGCTCTGATGCCCGGTATTTATTTGATTAGTTTATTTCTTTGGTTCTTTTGGATAAGTCATTTCTCCGAAAAATTCTTTGAGGGATAAATTATAATATTTGCAGAATTTTATAATCGTCCCTAACGTCGGCAATTTTCGGCCATGTTCATAGTGGGAAAGATGCAGATGTGCATTTTCTGTCAGAAACTCCTGTGTATGATTGTGTTGCTCTCGAATCTCACGCATCCGACAAGCAACTAAATCTAATAATATTTGATCTGGAAGTTTCAGTATTCTATAATTTTTACAAAAAATGGATTTATTTGTGAAAATAGTCGGTCTGTGTAGACCGACTTACGTCTTTTTATTACATTTGTAAATGGAATATTAGAAACTGAATACAGAAATTATGCTAACTTTGCATTTATATAGCTCGGCATAGCCGACGGACATAATAAAGAGCAGCAACTCTTTATACCGTGCCAGTAAAAATTGGGAATTTTTAAGCGAAGGTATAAATGTTGCCAGCCCTTGTTTTGTTCCGTCCTTTGTGGACGGAACCTGCAAGGGCGCGGTGCATTTCTTCGCTACGGTATCCCAATGCCTTCTGGCCGGAATGTTATCGCGTCCCTTGCTTTTTTATGCCTTTTGGGACGCGAAACCCAGCTTCAAATTCATCTCACGAATCTATGAAACCCCGTTGCGTCCTGCTGTCCATGCGTATTATCTCCGTCCCTGCGGATTGCACCCGTTCCCGGTTTGGGGCCGGTCGGAATCGGTATGTTTCGGCGGCTCCGGCATGGAACCGGACGCCGGGTCTTGCCGTGCAAAAAGCAAATCCCGCCTTTCAGTCGCAGCTAATAAATCCTGCCTGCAAGGTCGCACCTCTAAAATCTGGTCTTGCGCTCCTGCTCCGTATGGAAAGGGGACGCATGTTTGCGCGCATTTACGGGACGGGTTCTCCAGCCTGTGCCGGGGCGGTCTCCGCATTGAATTCTTCATTGAGTGAAGTTGCGTCACTTGTTCGGTCGGAGCCGCCCCTTTTTCAAACCGGTGTTCCGGCCGTAAAACGGCACGTGCATTGATGAACAACGCAAAATTCCACGATGAACCAGCACGATCGATTCGAACAAGTCCTGCGGGCCATCGACCCTTTACATGACGCAGGTCAATATCTGCATTGCGGCGTTGAAAGAATGCGCTCGGCGGAGCTGACCGACAAAAACATCATCCTCCGGGCAATTATGCGCGACATGCCCGACTGCGGCATCTGTGCCGATCTCACGGCCGAAGATTACGGCGTCGATTTTTGGGCTGACCGGGCCGAGTATGTGAACGAATCGACGTTCAATCTCTATGTCACGCAGGCCGAGGAGAACGTGCTGTGGAACATCGAGAAAAAAGGCCAAAAACCGGGGCGTCTGGCGGTTCCGCAGCAGCGGATCACCGTGCGGGGCGATGGAATGGGCACAGCCCCGGTTATTCCGCTGGCCTATCTGACGGTGTTGAGTGCCAAATTGGTGGCGATGGCTTTCCCGAACGAGCAGACAGCCGCGGAATTGTCCGACTACGACGACGAGCGGGTGATGATCGTCCTGGGCGAGCGTTTGCAGACGATATTGGAAGATTTGGCCGGGATGCCCGACGGGGATGACGGCGCAAGCCCGGTGAGTTGAGCCGCGCCCGGAAAAAACGGGGCGGCCCCGAAAGACCGCCCCGCCGCTGAAAAGTTGGCGTCACTCCTGTTCGACAGGTTCTTTTTTAACCTCTTCCGGCTCTTTCCGCCGGACGGGCTGTTTTTTCACTTGCAGTTCGCGTTCGAGCAGCTTGTCCACCAGTTTGCGTTTGGCTTGCTGGGCCTCGAGCGGTGTGGGCGGAACGTCCGAAACATCCATTTTCAGATAATCCAGATAACTCTGATACGAAATGCCGAAGATGTAGCATCCGAGCCGCTTCCAGACCCGTTTGTGGCATTTGGCCTTGTATTCGGGCTCGTGATACATCCGGTCAAATTCCTGAACCGCCTTGACCCGCAGGCGCATGTAGTAATTGTTGTAAGACATAAAATAAATAATTTTAGTTATTCGAGCGACATTGCTCACTAAAATTTACGCAATTAATTGCGGTTCAGGTTAAAAGAGAAGTCCCTTAATTCTTCGCGCGTGGAAAGTCTGCAAAACAGGTATTCGGCGGGCAGAAAAGTCCAATGATTATACTTTTTCAGATCCGCCGAGGAAGTTTCCAGACAGATGCGGCCATCGGTGTCCCGGTCGTTGACGATTCCCCACAGCGACGTTCCGCTTTCGCAACCGGGGTCGGTCGCATGGAACAAATAGACATCGCCAATACGAAATTTGCAGGTTTTTATAGTCATATCAGGTTCGTTAGATTTCTATGGCGGCAAAGGTGATAATCATAAAACGAATCTCCAAGCCGTGTAGTAACTGTACTCCTTATACTTCCGTTCTTTAAACTCTCAAAACTTTAAGGTCAGAGATAAAAAAAACAGTTCCCGCACTGCCTCACAGTCCAAAACGAACTCAAAGAACACAAAAAATCCGCAAAAAGCCAAAAACAGCTTCCTGCGGACAAAGGTAATAAAAAAGTCGGATTATCGGTTTATGATATGCGTATAAATCTGTGTGCTTTCCAAACAGCCGTGTCCCAAAAATCGAGCGATATTCTCCACGCTCATGCCGTTCTGTAACAGATGTGTAGCTATGGAGTGGCGTAAAACATGGAAGTGTAGCCGCTTGCGTTTAATCTCTTCGTTATCGCATTGCTGATGTAAATAGTGCAAATCCACCGACAGGGTTATTTTCTTCTGCACAAAAAGGCGGTCATGCCCGCACCTGATTTGATTGCGGAAGTTGTAAATATAGTGCTGCAAGGCTTTGTACACGTTGTCGCTCATCGGTACTATCCTGTCCTTGTAGCCTTTGCCCTGCCGTATAAAAATCGTTTTTCTATTGAAGTCTATTTCTGCGGGCGTAAGGTTATATCCCTCGCTTAAACGCAATCCGCAGGCGTAGAAAAGTACAAAAACCAACTTCAACTGCTCCTGTTTGAGTTGCCTGTGTTCGTGGTCTAAATGCGGGTACAGGTGGTTGATAGCCTCTTGCAGTATTTTTATTTCTTCCACCGTAAAAGGCTCTATTCGGCGTATCCTTTGGGATTCGTCCATGGCGATACGGCGGTTGGCAGGAACAAGTGATGTCCGTGCCCCCATTTGGTGCAGGAACTCGCATAACTTGTCTGTGGCGGTAAAATAATCGTTCAGATAGGAAGCACTCAACGTTCTGCCCTTAAACTTGGTATTGGGGCGGGTCTGTTGGCAGTCAAAAAAATCGTTGATATGCTTTTGTTCGACTTGAACAATGTGGGTAATGTCTTTGCTTTCGAGCCACAGAAAAAAATCCGTTACCCTATAACCGTAGTTACAGACCGTTTCGGGGGTAAATCCCAACGTCTCCAACCAAAAAACGTACTGTTCGTGTATTGCCTTAAAATGCGTGTTCATTGTTTTAGAACGGATTAAACTTTGTTATGTCATCGGCAAGGTCTTCGATGTGGTTGGGCAGGTACTCCTCCGTGCTGACGATACTTTTATGCCCCGCCATATATTGAGCTTTACGCAAGCCGTATGTTTTTATCCAATACGTGATAATCGAAGCCCTTATCTGTGCGAGGGTGGCAAAGTGGCGGTCTATACATTTGAGGGCTGTCGTAAGTTGTATCAACGCCCGTGCGGCGTGCTTTTCACCGTTCCCCTGTCGGACAGGCAAGAACAACGTGTTGTTTTGTGTTTTGTTTGTCAGCAGGGGGCGTACTTCGTTTATGTAGTGTATTAACATACCTGTTTGCGTGGCGTGCAACGGCAGGGTTCTGTCCCTGCCTCTGGTGGTGGTCTGTACCGTTACGGTGGCTTTGTACAGGTCTATATCTTCGGTTTGTAGATGTAACACTTCCCTTGTGGTCAAGCCTTGATGTATAAAGAACAGCAACATCACATGGTTACGGGTCTTGGTGTGACAGCTCTCTTTATAAAGGGTTGGACGTATGCCCGACAAGGATTTTTCTTCCGCCGCTTTTACATAGAGCTGATAATAGCTGTCGGCAAGTTCGGTCAGTTCTTCAGGAGTGTAGATGTAATGCAAACGCCGTTTTTTAATTCCCCGCAGTTTGATGAGTGCGGTGGGATTAAGACAGATAATCCCCTGCCCGACAAGACAGTCAAAGTAATGTCGCAGGGCGATAAGTCCGTGATTACTGCTTACGGCTTGATGGTTCTTATGGTGTTTTAGGTAGCTTAAATAGTTTAAAATGTCTTTCTTCTGTACGTTTATCGTATCTTGGTCGCCGTACCACGATATAAAAAGACTGACTTGTCTTGCGTATTCTTTTATCGTTACAGGGCTTTTGTCTTGCTGCTGTAAATAGTTTTTAAAATCTTCCATTCTCTTGGGTTGCATCTTTTCATTCATAAATTTCTTTTTTTGCGTCGTCCTACTCCCAAAGGCTTGTTATAAAACGGTTTGCGGGTCGGTCATCGGGGATTGGCTTACTGTCTTACTGCCTGTCGCAGCGAGGGTATAATAATACTGTCGGTTTTTCCATTCCCGTTTGAGTTTTCCCTGCTGCCAAAGACGTTTTAAATAGCGGGCTTCGGTGATTTGACTTCTGCCTGTCAGGGTGGTAAAATCGGCTGGAATATATTCCCGGTCAGGGCTTCGGGCTTCAAGTTCCAAAAGCAATTTAAGGGTATATTCCTCTTTGTCGTCAATGCGTTTACGCTTTGAGGGCTTTTGCGGTGATTCCGCACTTAATCCCGTTGACGGTTCTTGTTCGGATTCTGCTTTTTGCTCGGGTTCTGTCGGCGGATTCTGCTCTTTACGGTAAGCATTCCAGACATCTTTTAAAGTGGCTTGCATCTCCTGTTCGATACGTCCCTGCACCTCCTTTTGATTTCCGAAGTCCGTAAGTTTGTAAATAAATCCCTCCCTGTGTTTGTTTCCGCCTGCCACTTGGATGTATGAAAACAGCTTTAACTCCTGCAAATAACGGTTCAGCGTGCGGGGATGTATCGGTTTGGTCTTGCGTATATCCAAAGCGGTGAACTGTGTGGTCTTTGCCTGTTGCAGATACTCCGTAAGCCACTTGTAAAAGCCTCTTACGGACGTGCTCAGTTCATCAGCCCGCCTGAACAGCGTGTTTTTGAGCAGGGCAAACGCCATTTCAATATCCTGCGGATGGGTGCGGATAAATATCTCTCCCGTATCGGTGTCGGTCAGCCGTTCCCTTTGGTATTGGAAAAAGAAAGTGATCGCTTCGATAAAGTTAAGGAGCAGCAACAGCGATTTGCGGGGATAGGCTATATCTTGAGGCAGGTTTATCAATGTGGCATACGGATTGACAACACTGATGTTTTGCAGCGAGGCAATCACGCATTTTAAAAGGTGCTGGGCTCGGGCAATATCTTCGGTTCTTATCTGTCCCGCCCTGCACTTCTTCTGATACTCCATAACGGCAAGGTCTTGGGCGGGACTGTGGTTCAGGTGCAGGCACAGGAACGGCAGACCGAGCTCCTCAAAATTCTTGTCGGAGTAGGCACAGGCTATCAGACAGAGTCTGGCAACCACTTCAAAGGTCGTGGAGTGCAGCATCCCGTCTTTGTCCTTGGTGGCACGTGTATTTACCAACCGTCCCTGCGTTTGGAGCGTTGCCAACGGTTGCAACATCTGTGTAGTCCATTCCAAATCCTCGACAAAAAGGACTTTGCCGTTAATATCCCCGCTGTCGAAGTAGTACAGGGCGTTTGCCGATATACGGCTGTGGAACGAGAACGAGCCGTCGGGCATACACTCCGAGAGCTTTTGCAGGATATAACTTTTGCCGATACCCGATTTTGCCAGACACAAAACCGAAAAGGGATTGGCCGACTTGTGCGACGCCAACGCCAAGAACAGGATAAGGGCATTACGGTCTTCACCCAAAATGCCGATGGTGTTCAGTTGCTCTGTCAGACTGCCCGACAGGTTCTTTTCCGAAAGAAAATGTACTGCCCTGCGTTTGTCTTCCTCGCTCGGAGAAAAAGCCTGTTGCGGGACTTTGCCCGTGTAACGCAACTGTTGCAGGCGGTATTCCTCCAACTGCAAGGTAAGGGTGGAAAGGCTGCGGCTGGCTTCGAGGAGTTTCAGCCCCCATTTGTCACAAAGGGTTCTTTGAAGCTTGTCGGTTTGGTTGTCATTGTATAAATCCAATGTGGTGCGCTGTGGCGGATAGTCATTGTACGTGATGCGGAGCGTGCAAACCATGCGTTCCACTTGTGATAAATCCACTCCGCCCAGCACATCAACCGTTAACAGGTCATCTGTATAGGTGATGAAACGGGAGTTTGTAATCTGTAAATTCTTCATGCTGTAATTGTTTAAATGTCAGGCACGAAATAACACAGATTATACGAGAAATGAAAATGAAGTTATTAACACAAAGGGATGACTGACAACCATTTCCCTCTTTTCTTCCGATAGTTTTAAGGGATT
>JBKSUH010000028.1:0-17205 GCA_047233565.1 Alistipes sp. | reverse complement strand
GGCGATGGACGACCGCTTCGAGCGGCCCCACCGCGACACGACGGGCTACATGATGCGCGCCTATGCCAAAATGGTATACCTGCGCGACCTGATCTCCCGAGATAAGCTGAACGAGTATTACCAAAAATGTATCGGGCTGGCCCGCGCCAGAGGCGACATGGCGGAAATATACAGCACCAGCGCCCGGTATTATCAGTGTACGGGGGATTACGAACGGGCCGTGGCTTACATCGACTCGACCATAACCGCCTACAAAAGCAAAGGCATAAAAGCGGACTTAGCCCCTATCTATGCCACCCAATCCTATCTGTACGAAAAAATGGGCGATTATAAAAACGCCCTCAAAGCGGTGCGGACAACCAATAACATCCGCTTCAACGAGCGGGTAGAAGAGGCGCAGAGCAGTCTTGCCGAAATGCAGACCTTGTTCGAGGTGGGCAGGCTGGAATTCGAAAAGTCCCGGCTGACCGGCCGCATACGATTCATCGCCCTGCTTGCGGGCGGCATTCTGGTGCTGCTGCTCATCGGCTGGAGCGTCTACCAGTACGTCATGGTTCGGCAGCTGAAGCAGATAAGGCGGCAACTGACCGATGCCAACGAAGAGATAACCCGCCAAAGCCGCCGCGCCATGGAGAGCGAAAAGATGAAAACGGCCTTCATCAACTCGATGTGTCACGAAATCCGCACGCCGCTCAACGCCATCAACGGGTTTTCGGATCTACTGCTCGAAGGCGACCACGACCACGATACGCGGCGCGAATTCCGCGAACAGATATGGGCCAGCACGACCGCGCTGACCACCCTGCTGGAGAACATGCTCGAACTGTCGCGGCTCGTCAGCTCCGAAGAGCCCCTGCCGCTCGCCGAAACCGATCTCGGCCTGCTGTGCGCCGAGCGGCTGGAATACCAGAAGCGGCAGTCGAACAACCCGCAGGTGGAGTATATCTTCAAGGGGGTGAAGGTTCCTGCATCATTCCGACCAACGTCTTCTACATGACCCGCGTGATCGACAACCTGCTGCAGAACGCCGCCAAATTCACCGCCGCAGGCTCCGTCACGCTCTCCTGCAAGAAGGATGACAGCAAACGCAGACTACGCATCCGCGTGGCCGACACCGGCATCGGCATCGACCCCGACAAGCGGGAGTGGGTATTCGAACGCTTCGCCAAAGTGGACCCCTTCAAACCGGGTTCGGGCATCGGGCTCTATCTCTGCCGCCTGATCGTCACGCGGCTCGGAGGCGAAATCCGCGTCTGCCCCGAATACCGCGCAGGCTGCTGCATCGATATCGTCCTCCCCTGCTGAAGCTGAAAATCCGCCCCTTCCGGGCGGATTTTCGTATCGGACGGAGCTGCGGATTGCAATCCGGAGTTAATTAGCTATCTTTGCATCCTAAATCCGGAACGCAATGTACAGTTTCTCGACTTATAAAGATCAATACAAGTCCAATCTGAAACTGGCCTGCCCGTCGTACTGACGCAGCTGGGCCAGATTCTCACGCAGGTAGCCGACAACCTGATGGTCGGCCGCTACGGCGGCGACGACCCCGTGCCGCTGGCCGCCGTATCGTTCGGCGGCTCGGTATTCTTCATCCTCTTCATCGCCGCCATCGGCATCGCGCTGGGCATGACGCCCTCGTGGGCGAGCTTTACGCGCAGGGCGACCGGGAGAAGTCGGCGGGGCTGCTGCAGAACGGCATCCTGTTCTACACGCTGCTGGGATTCGCAATGGCGGTCGTCCAATACTCCGTCATCCCGCTCATGTACGACCTCGGCCAGCCGGTCGAGGTCGTCGACATGGCCATCCCCTACTACAAGATGCTGGTATTCAGCATGCCGTTCGTCATGCTCTTCTTCGCATTCAAGCAATTTCTCGAAGGCGTGGGCAACACCAAGGTCGAGATGGTCGTGACGATCATCGCCAACATGGCCAACATCGGCTTCAACGCGGTGTTCATCTACGGCCGCTTCGGGCTCCCCGAAATGGGTGCCGAGGGTGCCGGGCTGGGTACGCTGCTCTCGCGCATCATCGCCCCGATCCTGATGATCGGCTACTTCTACAACCGCCACAAATACCGCGGCTACCTCGACGGGTTCTCGCCCCGCAACTATTCGTGGGCCACGGTGAAAAACCTGCTGCACATGGGGCTCCCGATCTCGATGCAGATGTTCCTCGAAGCCTCGGCGTTCGTCGGTACCGGCATCATGATGGGCTGGTTCAACAAGGAGACCATGAGCGCCAACCAGATCGCCGTCACCATCGGCAACTGCGCCTTCATGATCGTCATGTCGATCGGTGCGGCCACCACCATCCGCGTGTCGCACTGCTACGGCGCCCGCAACATCGGGGAGCTGTCGCTGGCGGCCAAGGCGTCGTACCACCTGGTGCTCGCCTGGAACGCTTTTGCAGCGCTGGTCTTCATCACCATGCGCAACATCATCCCGACGTTCTTCTCGACCAACCCCGAGGTGATCGCCATCGCTTCGCAACTGCTGGTCTTCGCGGCGCTCTACCAGCTTTCGGACGGCATTCAGAATGTCTCGGTAGGCATCCTGCGCGGCATACAGGACGTGAAAATCATCATGCCGATCGCCTTCGTATCTTACTGGCTGCTGAACCTGCCGGTGGGTTACCTGTTCGGCTTCACGCTCGGCATGGGTCCGACGGGGCTTTTCCTCGGCTTCTCGTTCGGCTTGTCGGCCGCGGCCGTGATGATGATCGTCCGCATCCGGCGCAGCGTCCGCAAGCTCCGCCTGGGCAATTGAGACAACGATTTAGGCAGAGTGGCCGCCGGATAAAAAAAATTTCGTATCTTTACGCAAATTATGCCCACAAATGGACACCGAAAAACAATATACGAAAAAGTGTAAACCCGAAATAGGCCGCGGATGCAGTTTCTGCGATTGCGGCGCAGAGTGCGAGGCGAAGCTCTGCGACGGGTGTTTCAAGCTTCACGAAACGGCGTGGCTCGAGGAGTACCCCGAGAATATCCCAACCGACATCGTGGAGTGCGGTTCAAGAACACCCGCCGCGCATTCTACCAGAATGTCAACAACCTGCAGCTCAAGCGGGGCGACATCGTGGCGGTCGAGGCATCGCCCGGACACGACATCGGCGTCGTTTCGCTCACGGGCGACCTGGTAGCACGCCAGATGCGCCGCACGGGATTCAACCCCTACAACGGCGAGTTCAAGAAAGTTTACCGCAAGGCCAAGCCCTACGACATCGAGAAATGGCAGGAGGCCATCGCCCTCGAACATGAAACGATGATCGCATCGCGCCAGATCGCCGCCGACATGGGACTCAACATGAAGATCGGCGACGTGGAATACCAGGGGGACAAGATCAAGGCTATTTTCTACTATATCGCCGACGAGCGTGGACTTCCGCGAACTGATCAAGGTCTTCGCCGAACGGTTCCACATACGTATCGAGATGAAGCAGATCGGCGCGCGGCAGGAGGCGGGACGCATCGGTGGACTGGGTGCCTGCGGACGCGAGTTGTGCTGCGCATCGTGGATGTCGAGTTTTTCGAGCGTCACGACCGGCGCCGCCCGCGTACAGGAAATTTCGCTCAATCCCCAGAAACTCGCCGGACAGTGCTCGAAGCTCAAGTGCTGCATGATGTACGAGTACGACACCTACGTCGACGCCCGCAAGGAGTTCCCGCGTCTGCGCGAACCGCTGCAGGCCATGGACGGCGAATACTATCTGGTCAAGAACGACATTCTGGCCGGTACGATGACCTTCTCGTCGAGCAAGGATGCGATGGTCAATGTCACCACGCTGCCCGTGTCGCGCGTGCGCGAAATCATGGCACTGAACCGTGCAGGCAAGAAGGTCGACCAGCTGCAGCACGCCGACGACATCCGCCCGATAGCCGAGGAGCCGACCTACCGCTCCGAAGAGGACAGCATCACCCGTTTCGACTCGGCCAAACGGCGCAACAAGCGCGGCCGCAACCGGGGCAAACAGAACGGACAGGAGGGGCAGAACGGACAGCCTTCCCAGGAAACAGGACAGGAGCGCCGCCAGGCTCAGCCGGGGCAGCAGCCCCAGCAGGAGCGCCCCGAACGCCGCCAGCGGCGCAGCGACCGTTCCCGCAATGGCGAAGGCCGCAGCAGTGAGGGGCGCAACAACGAAGGCCGCAACGGAAATCCGGAACGCCGCAACAACGGCGAACGCCGTGACGGAGAGAACCGCGAAAACCGCAACGCCAACAACGGAGGCCGCAGAGGCAACTCCGGCAGCGAAAACCGGACCGGCGAAAACGGCGACACCCGCAACGGCAACAACAACGAAGCCCGCAACGGCAATACGAACAACGGCAACGGCGCCGAACGCCGCGAAGGCAACAGCCGCGGCCGGAACAACAACCGCAACCGCCGCCGTCCGAACAACGACCGTCCGCGCGGCGAAGGCAGCGAAAACGGCAATAACAGCGGCAACGGAAACAACGGCGGCAACGGCGCAAAGCGAATAACGGTGCAACGGACGGCAGGTGACATAACGGCACGCTGCGGAGCCGTATCCCCATATGGGGCAGACCGGATTAGACCGGACCGCACTGCCGATCCATGCAGGCAAGAGACCGGCAGGCAAGATCGCACGGACGCCGATCCCTACGGAACATTCCCCGGCGCAGACGGCGCGCGCCATCCCGATCGAGGGGCGGAAATGCTCCGCAGCGGATATTGCGGCCGTAAAATTCGCCGGAGCGGCAATGCGCCCGCGGGGTTCCGTAGCCCAAAAATGCTCCGTACGGCAGCCAGCCTGTCCGGTCCGGGAGCGATACGCCCGATGCGCGCGGCTTGCCGCACGGCGCTCGCCGCCGCGGCACTTCTCGCCGCAGGCTGCATGTCCCCACGGAGCCATTGCGACCGACGTCAATTCGGCGTCGTGGAGCGATCCCGCCCCGCTCACCCTCGCCAACGCCGATACGACGACGCTCCGCGACGTCAACCTTTTCCTGCGCTGCAACGACCGGTTCGCGGAGGATTCGCTGACCGTCCACATCCGGGTGCGCACGCCGGACTCGCTCCAACACGAAGAACCGTTCGTGATGGTCATTCCCCGGCACATACTCCGGCCGCGATCTCGCGCGAAGCCGACATCTACCGCCGCCGCGTACGGTTCGACCGTACGGGCGACTACCACTTGACAATCACCCCTGCCGCCCCGTCGAAGGCATCGAAGCGGTAGGCATCCATATCGTAAAAAGCGAATAAGAGACAACAATGGGCAAGGACAAGCTCCGCAAGTTCCGCGAGAACCTGACTTTCGACTGTTTCATACAACCCGAATTCGACGAGGTATTCCGTTGCGACCACCCGCTCAAAGGGCATTGGCGCAGCGACTTTTTCCATAACGACAACCCGATCGTACTCGAATTGGGCTGCGGCAAGGGCGAATATACCGTAGCGCTGGCCGAGCGCAACCCGTCGCGCAATTTCATCGGCATCGACATCAAGGGTGCACGCATGTGGCGGGGCGCCAAAACCGCCACCGACCGCAAGATGCCCAACGTGGGGTTCCTGCGCACGCGCATCGAGTTTATCAACGGCCTGTTCGCCGAGGGCGAGGTCGACGAGATATGGATCACCTTCCCCGACCCGCAACTCAAGAGCCGCCGGGCGAAGAAACGCCTCACCTCGCCGCTTTTCCTCGGATATTACGCCCACATACTGTCCCCGGGCGGATGGATCAACCTCAAGACCGATTCGAAACATCTTTTCGGCTATACGAACGAGGTGGTGCGCCGCTACGGCCTGCCGTGCGAAGTCTCGAACGCCGACATCTACGGCACGGGCTACGCCGACGAGGTGCTGTCGGTTAAGACCGCCTATGAAAAACGATTCCTCGAAATGGGTCTTCCGATCACCTATACCCGCTTTTCGCTGGCCGGACGGCAGGAATTCCCGTGGTTCGACTGGGAAGAGGACGAAAAGGAGGAAAAGGACAACGAGCAGGAGCGCCGGATACACTGACCCGCTTCCAGCCTGACGGCCCGCCTATCCTTTATACAGCCGCTCTTTTCTTAATTAAATATAGGTAAGAAACTTTTTCGGCTCAATCTACTAATTTTTAGATATAAAACTTGCATATCTAAAAATTTAGTAGTAAACTTGCAACAGGAACTAAAAAAGCGCTTTTTTGATATGGATAAGAAATTAACGGAACTCACACGCGGCGAAGAGGAGATCATGCAGATACTCTGGAGGCTGGGCGATGTGGTGGTCAACGAAATCATCGCCCAGACAAAAGAACCCCGCCCGAAATACACCACGGTCGCAACCTTCCTCAAAATCCTCGAAAACAAAGGTTTCGTCAACCACACGCCCGAGGGCAAAAGCCACCGCTACTATCCGGCCGTAAGCCGCGAAGAGTACGCACGCGGGGTCATGTCGTCGGTACTGTCGTCCTATTTCGACGGCTCGCTGGCACAGATGGTTTCGTTCTTCTCGCGCCATGAGGACATCTCGGTCACGGAGATGGAGGAGATTCTCCAAATCATGCAGAACGCCCGCAAATAATCGCCCGCTCCGCCCCAAGCCCTTACGACCATGAAAACGCTGGCCATATATGCCCTCGAAGTCCTCGCATGCAGCGGCGTGCTGTTAGCGGCCTACACCATCCTGCTCGACCGCAGGGTGAAATTCCGCTGGTGCCGCCTGTACCTGCTTGCCTCGACGGCCGCAGCCGCACTGATCCCCCTGCTACGATCCCCGTATGGCCGGGGCAGGTCATCGTGGCGCCCCGCCGTAACCGCCCGACCTCGCTGACTGGACGGCCGAAGTGCTTCCCGACGAGAGCGGAGGTTTCGCCGTAACGCCCGAAAGTCTTTGTCTGGGGCTTTATCTGCTGGGAGCGGTCCTGATCGCCGGCGTCATGGCATGGCAGGTCGTCCGCATCCATAGGCTGCGGCGCGGCGCCGAAATTCCCGGACCGGCGACTATACGCTCGTCCGCACGCGGCAGGAAATCGCTTCGTTCTCCTTCCTGCGCACCATTTACGTCTGGGACCAAACGTCTGCCGGGGAGCTGGCCGCCATTCTGGCCCACGAGTCGAGCCACATCGCCCACCGCCACTCCATCGAACGCATCCTGATGGAGCTGATGAAGGCCCTTCTGTGGTGGAACCCCTTCGCATGGATCGCCGCACGGCGGCTGACCGAAGCCGAAGAGTTCGAGGCCGACAACGACGTGTTGAACAGCGGTTACAACCGCGCCGAATATATGCAAACCATCTTCAGGCAGCTTTTCGGTTATAGTCCGGAAATAGCCAACGGGCTGCGCAACTCCCTCACTAAAAACGCTTTAAAATGATGACCATGCAGACAAAAGCAGGCACGGCCTGCTGCGGCTGGCGGTACGCTGCCCGCCGTGATAGGATTGTTGTGCGCATTCGGCTTCACCTCGCGCGCAGCTGTGATCGTCGCCCCGGCGACCGCCCCGCAACCGGAACGACCGAAGAGCCGACCGGCATACGAACCGCGGCCGACGCGATGCAGAAGCAGGACAAGACCTGCACGGCGACGCTATCGGTAGTGGATAAAAAGACAAACGCCCCATCGAAGGAGCGCTCGTACAGGCGGCCGGCACCCCAAAGGCACCGTCACCGGCAAAGACGGCCGGGCCGTGATAACGGTCCCCGAAGGCAGCGAACTCAAAATCAGCCATATCGGCTACGAGCCTCGGACCATCGGCGTAAAAGACGAAAACCCGGTCGTCGTATCCCTGATACGAAACCCCAAAGCAGGCTTTACCCCCACCGACGACCTGCCCGACGCGCCGCAGAAGCAACAGCAGAAGCAACAGCAGGAGCAGGTGACCGTCAGCGTCGCCACCTACAAGGACAACGCCCCGCTCGCCGGTGCGCTGGTCAAGGTCAGCGGTTCGCAGATAGGTGCGGTCACCAACGACGAAGGCTTGGCCGCATTACAGGTACCGGCCAATTCGGCTCTTGAAATCAGCCACATAGGATGCAAACCGCATATCGCACAAGTCGGCGACAAGGCGCGTCAGATGTTCATGTTCGACATGCAGGCCGAAACGGCCGGAAAATCCGAAACGGAGGGCACGACCGTAACAACGACCGTAACGGACAAACCGCTCTATATCGTCAACGGAATCGAAACGAAGGAGATCGGCAAACTCGATCCCGACCGGATCGAGAGCATGAGTGTCCTCAAGGACAAAGCCGCCACCGCACTCTACGGCGAAAAGGCCCGCAACGGCGTGATAGTCATCACGCTCAAAGGAGCGGATATGGGACCTGCTACGTCCGAAAGCAACGGCAAGAGGGATGACGCCGAACAAACCGCGGCAAACGCCATCGCAATTAAAAACGGCACCCCGAAAAGGAAGAGGCGTTCCTTGTGACCGAAACGATGCCTCTCTTCCCGACCGAAGATCCCGCCGCCCCGTACGGCGACCTCGGCAACTTCCGGGCATGGGTGCAGAAAAACGTAAAGTACCCGGCCGAAGCTTTCGAAAAGGGGATCGGAGGACGTGTCGTGCTGTCGTTCGTCGTCGAGAAGGACGGCTCGGTAAGCGACATCGAAAAACTCCAAGCGCCCGACGCGTCGCTTTGGGAGGAGGCCCGCCGCGTCATCGCCTCTTCGCCCAAATGGAAACCCGGCGAACAGCGCGGGCAGATCGTGCGCGTGAAATATACGCTTCCCGTGGACTTCCGGCTTACGAAAGCGTCCGACACACCGGCCCCGGAATCCGGAAAGTAGTTTTTCAACCGGCTACGACCAAGCAGACCGCGCGGCGCCATAACCCGGATTCCCCAAACCGACCGGCCCGGATTCCCGAATCAACCGGCTCCACGAATCGGCCGCCCGGCCTGCTTTCCCCAAGCCAAGCTCCCGCGGACCGGCATCCGCTCCTGATTTTCAGCCCCCGCCGGCAGTCCTCAGAGACTGCCCCGGCTTCCCAAGCCACAGAACCGACCATAGCGGAAACGGCGTCCACCCTGAGTTCAGTGGACGCCGTTTTTATCGGCCTGCCGGACCGCCGAATAGCGATACCTGCGAGACCGCCCCGGCCGCTCCGGACTTTTCAGCCCTATCTCCGAAAGGCTCTGCGACTCCGCCGCTCCGGATTACTCCCTGCAACAGCGAACGTTATAGCCGTATGCCGCATCGGATTTCGAAGAAGACTGCGGCTGGAGCAGTTTGCCCGTACTGAGCTTTTTCGAAATATAGAAACAGGAGATCGTGTTTCCCGAACGATAGTTGGACCAGTAATGCCCGTACGGGTCGTAGCGAGACCGGCGAGATTGCCCTTGTCGCGGTTACGGTAACCCGATGTCGGGTACCAGTCCCTCAGATCGCCGAAAATGTAGGTCATGCCGTACTTCTCCCCATCCCATTCCGAGGTTCCGTCCACATAGCGGTCCTGATCGTCCGCAAAATCGTCCCACGTATCGCGGTCCGGCACCTTATACCCCACGGGGCACGGATCGTAGCAGGTTTTCGCGGTATTCCACAAATCGGCGCGGGGCTTGGCCAGCCAGTCGTAAACTCCGGTCGCACCCTTGTTCGAAAGGAACGAAAGCGGATGCGCCGTGGCGTATTCCAGCGTCGAAACGGCCGCCCCGCTCTCCTGCTTCCACGCATGCGTATCGGCGAAGGCCGGATTGACGACCGAATTTTCCGCCGCCTGCGCAAAAGCAGTCGCCGAGGTTTCAGTAGTCGTACCGCCGCAGAACGGGTCCTTGCGGCCCCACTGGTAATAGAGTCCGTAAGCTTCGGCCGATCCGGGCGTCGTGCCGACGGCTCCCAGCGAACGGTCCAGCAATACGCGGCCGTTGGCATAGGTCACCATCCGAGGTTCCGGCGTGAACCAGAGATGCCAGCTCCACACGATCTCCCCGCGGCATCCGCAAGCGCGATGACGGCATTGCCCTTCGCGGCGCCTGCCGCCGTAAAGAAGATGCGGCCTTTTCCGGCATCGAGCGAAACGGCCGAAATTTCCTGCTCCAGCCCTTTCGTCACCCAAAGCCAGTCGGCTTTCATGCCGTCGGCAAGCGCGATCGCGGCATTGTCTCCGCTGCCGTTGCCACGCACCGCAGCGTCGAACATATAATCGCCGGCCTCGCTGACGATATAACAGTTGGCGGTTCCGTCCCGGCTCAGGTCAATGGCCGTCACCGGCGCCTGCACGGCCGTCAATGTCGGCGTAGTCGCACTCCACGGCTTGCCGTTGCGGTCGGTGACGGTCAGCGTCACGGCCGTTTCCGACGGAGTTGCGGACGCCGTAACATCGAGCGCGCCCGCGTAGGCATCCCCTCGCGCCCGGCGGAGACGACAACCGTCCAGCCGGAGAGGGCCTCATCAGGCTCGGCGGCGAAAGTCAGCCCCTCCAGATCGTCGCCCGTCACCGTGAAGGCGAGCCGCTTCGCTCCCGACCGTAAATTCGACGGGATTCTCCCGGCGAACGAGATTTTCAGTTCGACCGGTTTCTGTTCCGGTTCGTTGTCGTTACAGCCCGATGCAAACAGGGCCAGCAAACATCCTAAGATCAGTTTTTCATCTTTTATCCGTTTTTGGTTGAACACTGTTCCGTTCCGGCGGACCGCAAAGATGAAAAGGCACACTCCGACGCACACGCAACAAAGCGCGCGCAGTCCGGCATCCGAGGTTGTTTTCGACACACTCAATACGTTCGGTTGAAAATGACCCAAGACCTGCTCCATTCACCGTAGAAGCGAAATCCGTATAATCGCGACGGCAGGTCTTCTGACTCGCCCTTCTCTCCGGCGCCTTCCCGGTCCGCGGAGGACCAGTGGCCAAGAATGCCGGAAAATAACTTTCAATCAAGAAAGCCGGGCACACAGCAACGGGAATTGTTACCGATTCTCACGGTATTCCCTTTTAATTCCCGGCGACCGCAAAGGGACCGGGAAACCGTAGCGAAGACAAAGGTAGCACAATCCCTCAAATAAACAAAAAACTGCAGCCGGAATTCGGGCTGCGGCAAAATTCCCTCCGTACCGTCAGCCGCCGGGTCCGAGCGGCGCCATGATCCGCCGGACCTGTCCGGTGTTGTCCATCACGCCGCAGCGGAGTCCGGCACGCGGTTGTCGGCCGGCGGGTCCGAATCAGGGCCGCGCCCTGCGCACGGTCAAATGCCTTCGGCACGCAACCGCCCCCGATCACCGGCATCGAAACATGCGCCAGGCCCATGCCGTCGCCGATCATATAAATCACATTGCGAACACTGTCGACGGGTTCCGCAGCCGCTGCGCGGCCTGCACCGAGCAGGCACAACGCCAGAAACAAAAATGCTTTCTTCATATCCCTGTGCAAAGATAACAGGAATCTGCCAACTTTTTACTACATTTACACCACTTTAACCACCTTGCAACATGGATGTAAAGATCGCCCCCGACTGGAAAGAGCTGCTCGCTCCCGAATTCGAGAAACCTTATTTCGCCGCCCTTACGCAATTCGTACGGCAGGAATATGCCACGCACCGCATCTACCCGCGCGGCAGCAATATCTTCCGGGCCTTCGACAAATGCCCCTTCGACAAACTGAAAGTGGTCATCATCGGTCAGGACCCCTACCACGGTCCCGACAGCTAACGGACTTGCTGGTAGGCGACGCGCGTTCCCGCCCGCTGCAGAATATTTCATGAGGTCGCCGACGACACCGGGACACCCATCCCCCCGACGGGCAACCTCGACCGCTGGGCCGAGCAGGGAGTACTGCTCCTGAACGCCGTGCTGACCGTCCGCGCCCACGAGGCAGCCTCGCACGCCGGGCATGGGTGGGAAACCTTCACCGACGCCGTGGTACGCGCCATCGCCCAGCGCAAGCAGGGTATCGTCTACATGCTCTGGGGCAGCTACGCACAGAAAAAAGGGGCCATCGCCGACCCGCAGCGCAACTGCATACTCAAGGCCGTACACCCGTCGCCGCTTCGGTCTACCGCGGATTCTTCGGTTGCCGCCACTTCGCGCGCCAACGAATATCTCCGCAGCATCGGCAAAGGCCGATCGTGTGGTAACAATTAGGAGTTAAAAATTAAAAATTGATACTGCCGACTGCCGGCCGCTTTTCCGGCCCTGTTGTATCGGTAGAGACGTCCGCCACCGCAGGCGGCGCGGGACTTCGGCCTGCGCAAACGGGATCGCCTGACCGGACGCCCCGGAACAAGGCCGGAGTAAGCCCCGTACGGCCCGGCAATCAGGCATATACGACAACCGGAGCGCAAAACGGTTATCCGACCAAACAATACAGAAATAAAACCTCACGCAGCGCATAAGTCGCGCCGGAAATATGAGAACACAAACAGCTACCAATTCCTTTCGGGCATGGATGCTGCGGCGCGGCGGGAACGCTGACGAGGCCGCCGGCCGGTAATGCTACTGCGCCTCGGCCGCTTCGGCAGGGTTTCACCTGCTGCCCGCGGTGTTGTGCCTGCTGTTCGCCTTCCTGATGCAGATCGACGCCAGCCTCATCAACGACCTCTGGGATTACCTCCGGGCTGACGGCAAAGACCGGCTGGGACGGGCGGGCCTGCGCGCGGGTGGATCACCCCGAAGTCCATGCGGCGGGGCATCGCCGCCACTACTCTCGCCGCCTGCGCCGCGGGCTGCGGGCTCATCGCCTACGGAGGCTGGTGGCTCATCGCCGTCGGCGCCGCCTGCGTCCTCTTCGCATTCCTCTACACGGCCGGGCCCTATCCGCTGGCCTACCACGGCTGGGGCGACATGCTCGTATTGCTTTTCTTCGGATTCGTCCCCGTCGGCTGCACGTACTACGTCCTCTGCGGCGGCTGGACATGGCAGGTGGCGGTCGTCGCGGCAGCCTGCGGGCTGGCGATCGACACCCTGCTGACAGTCAACAACTACCGCGACCGCGAACAGGACGCCCGCAGCGGCAAACGCACGCTCGTCGTCCGGCTGGGCGCACAGGCCGGCAGCAGGCTTTATCTGGCACTGGGATTCGCAGCCGCCCTGCTCTGTCTTGCATTATTTTACGACGGCCGCATAGGAGCGGCGCTGCTTCCCCTGCTCTACCTCGTACCGCACACGGCGACATGGCGGCGCATGGTGCGAATCGGCCGCGGCCGGGAGCTGAACGCCATTCTGGGCGCCACGTCGCGCAACATCCTGCTCTTCGGAATACTGCTCTCGATCGGGCTGCTGCTGTAAAGACGGCCCCGAAGCGCACACCAAAGCACACACCACGAACCAATACCATCGCCGCACCAAAACGCATACGGCAGGCAACCGCTCACAAGAGCACAAAACAAAAAAAGCCGTCAAAAATGACGGCTTTTTCATTCACACGACCCGACCGGGCCGGATATGTCGTCCGGGCATCAGCCCAAGATAGGATTTCAGCAGTTTCGACCGCGACGAGTGGCGCAGGCGGCGGATCGCCTTCTCCTTGATCTGGCGCACGCGTTCGCGCGTCAGGTCGAATTTCTCGCCGATCTCCTCGAGGGTCATCTCCGACGTCCCGATACCGAAGAAATACTTGATGATGTCGCGTTCACGTTCCGTAAGGGTCTCGAGCGCACGGTCGACCTCGGTCGAAAGCGACTCGTTGATCAGCCCCCTGTCGGCATTGGGCGAATCGGGGTTCACCAGCACGTCGAGCAGCGAGTTGTCCTCGCCGTCGGCGAACGGGGCATCGACCGAGACGTGGCGGCCGGCGACACGCAGCGTGTCGGTGACCTTCTCCTTGGGGAGTTCCAACTCCGTGGCCAGTTCCTCGGGCGACGGGGTGCGCTCATGCTCCTGCTCGAAGCGGGCGAATGCCTTGTTGATCTTGTTGAGCGACCCCACCTGGTTGAGCGGCAGGCGCACGATGCGCGACTGCTCGGCCAAAGCCTGAAGGATCGACTGGCGAATCCACCACACGGCATACGAGATGAACTTGAAGCCGCGGGTTTCGTCGAACTTCTCGGCAGCCTTGATAAGGCCCAGGTTACCTTCGTTGATCAGGTCGGGAAGGCTCAGTCCCTGGTTCTGGTATTGCTTGGCTACGGAGACCACGAAGCGCAGATTGGCTTTGGTCAGTTTCTCCAGGGCTTCCTGGTCTCCCTTCTTGATTCGTTGGGCGAGTTCCACCTCCTCTTCGACCGTGATGAGCTCCTCCTTGCCGATCTCCTGCAAGTACTTGTCCAGCGAAGCGCTCTCGCGGTTGGTGATGGACTTTGTAATCTTTAATTGACGCATGTTCTTATTTAACTTCCTAAAAAATTAGCTTCTCAAACAAAACCCGCCCGGGCTCGTTTACTCACCAGCGTGTAGCTTGCCGAACGGCCGTTGGGATAAACGCCGTCGATCGAACGCACCTTGTCGGTCATGCGCTCCATGTCGGAGAGCGAGTAGACCGGACGGTCGTTGATGTGGGTAATCACAAATCCCTGCTTAACGCGGGCGCGGGCCAGAATTCCGTCGGCCTTGATGCCGACCACCTGCACGCCGCCCTTGATATCGAGCTCACGGCAGAGTTTGGCGCCCGCATCGGCGAACTTACCTCCGAGAACCTCGACCATATCGACGTCTTCTTTGGTAATTAATTCCGTTTTACCTGCTTTATTACGCAATGTAACGTCAATTTGTTTCACCTTGCCGTCTCTTTTTACCGATAATTTAACCTTATCGTTGGGTCGGCGGCGACCGATCTGCTCGGAGAGCGTCGCATTGTCGTTGATCTTCACGCCGTCGATGTCCAGGATGACGTCGCCCTTGCGGATACCGGCCTCCGAAGCCGAACCGCCTTCGACGACGCTGCTGACATAGGCGCCGCCCAGTTCCTTGATGCCGGTCTCCTCACCCATGTTGTCGATGAAGTCCTGGTCGACGATGCCATAGCGGATTCCCAGCAGCGCACGCTGCACGATGCCGTACTCCTTCAGGTCGACGACCACCTTGCGGACGATCGACTCGGGGATGGCGAACGAATAACCCACGTAGCTGCCCGTCTGCGATTTGATCAGCGTGTTGATACCCACCAGTTCGCCGTGCGTATTGACCAGCGCACCGCCCGAATTGCCCGGGTTCACCGCGGCATCGGTCTGGATGAAAGCCTCGATGCTGAAATCGTTGGGAATCACGCCCAGGTTACGCGCCTTGGCGCTCACGATGCCGGCCGTGATGGTCGATTGCAGGTCGAAAGGCGAACCGATCGCCAGCACCCACTCGCCCAGGCGCAGTGCGTCCGACGAACCGAACGGCACGGTCGGCAGGTCGGCGGCCTCGATTTTCAGCAGCGCAAGGTCGGTCGCCGAGTCCTTGCCGATGAGCTTGGCCTCGAACGTGCGGCCGTCGTTGAGCTTCACTTTGAGCTTCGAGGCCCCGTCCACGACGTGGTTGTTGGTGACGACATAGCCGTCCTCGGAGATGATGACACCCGAACCGCCGGCACGCTGCTCGCGGAACTGCGGCCCTTCGTCATACCCCTGCGGGATACCGAAGAACTCCAGGAACGGGTCGTAACCCCGGCGCCGGGGCATCTCCACCTGCTGCACGGCCTCGATGTTGACGACGGCTTTCACCGCGTTCTCGGCGGCGTACGTCAGGTCGGGGTACTGCTCGGCCTGGTATGACGTAAAATGTGTTCCCAGCGCGGGCGTACGTTCCACCTCACGCTCGATATATTGCACCGAACCCTCGCGGGGCGCGGCAACTTTCCAAGCCGTAAATCCGCCTGCTGCGGCCGACACGGCAACTACTCCTAAAATTAAAAATGCCTTTTTCATAATCGACAAGTGTTTAAATTCAATTATCGAGGCAATTTATACCATAAGCTTCATCAGTTTTTTCATTCGTAGGACAAACGAAAGAACGCCGGTTAGTATGTCCTTTCGCACAAAAATCGGGACATCCGCACGGACATCCCGATTTTCGCAACCGGACGTAAATCCGAACTCTTGCGAATCAGCTCCACGGCATCGAGCTTCTCCCAGCCGAAGAACTCGATCTCGCGTTCCGTTTCGACGCCGTTCTCCCAGACCTTCACCCGCTCGTATAGGGACGGTTGCCGAATGACCGTAGGAAGCCGTGGCCTCGAAGATGGGTTCTTCAGGCCGAAACGGCGGACAATGGCGGCGGACGCAGGTCGAAAGCTTCCGATGGCGTGCGATCTCGCCGTCGGTCATCCCTCCAGCGCGGCGGGACGCGGCGAACGGTAGGTATCGACGTAGATCGACAGCGGCTGGGCGATGCCGATGGCATAGGATAACTCGACGAGCACTTCGTCGGCGACGCCTGCCGCCACCAGGTTCTTGGCGATGTGCCGGGCGGCATAGGCCGCCGAGCGGTCTACCTTCGACGAGTCCTTGCCCGAAAATGCCCCGCCGCCGTGTGCGCCGCGGCCACCGTAGGTATCGACGATGATCTTGCGCCCCGTGAGGCCGGTGTCGCCGTGGGGGCCGCCGATCACGAACTTGCCCGTGGGATTGACGTGCAGGATGTAGTCGTCGCCGATCAGACCGGCCAGCTTGTCGCCGGCACGCTCCAGGCGCGCCTTGACGCGCGGGATGAGGATCGTGCGCACATCCTCGCGGATGCGCTCCTGCATCCGCTCCTCGGCCTCTTTCTCCGTGAGGCCGTTGCCGGGCAGGATGAACTCGTCGTGCTGCGTCGACACCACGATGGTATGCACGCGCAACGGACGGTTGGTCTTCTCGTCGTACTCGATGGTCACCTGCGACTTGGAATCGGGACGCAGGTAGGTCATCACCTCCCTTCGCGGCGGATGACGGCCAGCTCCTTGAGAATCACGTGCGAGAGGATCAGCGTCGCCGGCATCATCTCGCGGGTTTCGTTGCAGGCATAGCCGAACATCATGCCCTGGTCGCCGGCGCCCTGGTCTTCCTCGGCGGCACGCACGACGCCCTGGTTGATGTCGGACGACTGCTCGTGGATGGCCGACAGGATACCGCACGAATTGCAGTCGAACTGGTACTCGCTCTTCGTATATCCGATGCGGTTGATGACGCGGCGCGCCACGCCCTGCACGTCGACATAGGCATCCGAACGCACTTCACCCGCCACGACCACCAGCCCGGTGGTGCACAGCGTTTCGCAGGCGACCTTCGAATTGGCATCGCGGCGCAGGAATTCGTCGAGGATGGCGTCGGAAATCTGGTCTGAAACTTTATCGGGGTGCCCCTCGGACACCGATTCCGATGTAAACAAAAAGCCCATTGTATACATTGTTTTATGGTATCG
>JBKSUH010000027.1:0-17291 GCA_047233565.1 Alistipes sp. | reverse complement strand
GGACGAACATCACGATGAAGAACGTGAGCACCATCGGCCCCAGGTAGGCTTTCAGTACGAGTTTGTGGATGGTTTTCATGCGGCGGCTCCGGCTTTTTTCTGACGCAAAGGTAATAGTTTTACTATAATAAGCGTAAGGGTGAGGGTAAATATTATGGCCGCCCCGGGCGGAACTTCGAAATTGTAGCTTGCGACCAGTCCGGCCACATTGCCGGCCACGGCGACCAGCGGGGCGCAGAGCGCGATGGTGCGGTAGGATTTGGAAAGGGCGTTGACGATGGCGACGGGCATGGTGAGCAGCGAAATCAGCAGGACATTCCCATGATGCGGATCGAGAGGACGATCGTCACGGCGATCAGCGCCGCCATCACGTAGGAGATCACGCGGGTCGGAATGCCCCGGCTGCGGGCGAAATCGCGGTCGAAGGCACATACATCACCGGCCGCAGCCATAGCAGCGCTCCGGCGATGATGAACAGCGTCAGAGCGGTCAGCGCCGCGACGTCGCCGTGTCACGGTGACGATGCTGCCAACAGGTATGCGGAGAGATCGCCCGACGTGTAGCCCGGCCGCAGGCTCATGAAACGCGCCGACGGCCCATGCCCACCGACCAGATGATGCCGATGGCCGAATCTTCGCGGATGCGGCCCCTGCTGCCGGCCCATTCGATGCCCAGCGCCGAGGTACGGCGAGATCATCGCCCCGGCGATCGGGTCAGTGCCGAGGTAAAACGCGATGCCCAGTCCGCCGAACGAGGAGTGCGTGATGCCTCCGGCGAGAAACATCCGGCGGCATACGACATAGGTGCCTATCACGCCGCACGTTATGCCCGAAGGACACACGCCGCCAGCGCGTTCGACAAGTAGCCGTATTGAATCAGGTCGCTGAAAAATTCCATGCCTCGCTCCTTATATGCGCGCAAATTTACGCTTTTTTTCGAAAGACGCCCCTTTTCGTACGGTTTTCGTAATTTCGCCCAGTAAAACACATATTTTATGCAACAACGCCGAGTCAATTTCCATACCCTGGGTTGCAAACTCAATTTTTCGGAGAGCTCCACCCTTGCCCGGGAGTTCGAAGAGGGCGGTTTCGTCCGCGTGGCACCCGATGCTGAAGCCGATATATGCGTCGTCAACAGTTGTTCGGTGACCGAACATGCCGACAAGAAATGCCGTAACCTGATCCGCAAGCTGCACCGCCGCAACCCCGGTGCCATCATCGCCGTCACGGGGTGTTACGCGCAACTCAAACCACAGGAGATCGCGGCAATCGAAGGTGTTGATATCGTGCTGAGCAATAATGATAAAGGAATGTTATATAAACGTGTGCTCGAACTTCCGGGCAAAGGCCGTGCGCAGGTTTACAGTTGCGATGCCGATTCGCTCACATCGTTCTTCGCGGCCTTTTCGAGCGGCGACCGCACGCGGGCCTTCCTCAAGGTGCAGGACGGCTGCGACTACAAGTGTGCATACTGTACGATCCACTACGCCCGCGGCGGCAGCCGGAATATGCCGGTCGCCGATCTGGTCGCCGAGGCGCGCCGGATCGCGGCGGCCGGACCGAAGGAGATCGTCCTGACGGGTGTCAACACGGGGGATTTCGGCCGGACGACGGGCGAGAAGTTCATCGACCTGCTGCGGGCGCTGGACGGCGTGGACGGGATCGAGCGTTACCGCATCTCCTCCATCGAACCGAACCTTTTGACGGACGAGATCATCGCCTTCTGCGCTGCTTCGCCGAAATTCCAGCATCATTTCCACATCCCCCTGCAGAGCGGTTCGGACAAGATCCTGGGGCTGATGCGCCGCCGTTATACCACGGCGCGCTTCGCCGACCGGATCGCCGCCGTACGCGCGCTGATGCCCGACGCCTTCATCGGCATCGACGTGATCGTCGGTTTCCCCGGTGAGACGGAGGAGGATTTCCGCACGACCTACGACTTCCTTGCCGGGCTGGAACCGGCCTTTCTGCATATTTTCCCCTTCTCGGAACGTCCCGGCACGCCGGCCGTGGAGATGCCCGGCAAGGTGCAGGCTTCGGTGGCGACGCGCCGCGCGGCCGAGCTGGAGGCGCTGTGCGCGAAGCTGCACGGAGCATTCTGCGCCCGTGCCGTGGGGAGCGAGGATTCCGTGTTGTTCGAAAGCACGCGGCGCGGGGGCATGATGTTCGGCTTTACGGGCAACTATCGCCGGGTGAAGGCTCCCTACGACAAGGCCCGCGTCAACACCGTTTGCCGCGTCAGGCTGGGGGCTATGGACGAATCTCACGACCTGATGGGTGAAATTCGGGATTAAATCATTATATTTGCCACTACAAAATTCATAAGGAGTATGACGGGTTTGCGCAAAAGGGTGATGGTGGGCTTCCTGAGCATCGTATGCCTGCTGTTTTTTTCGGGCATGGTCTCGTTCGTGGAGCTGAGCCATCTGAGCCGCGACACGGGCGAGATCCTCAAGGCCAACATGCGTAATATCGAGCTGGCCAAGGAGATGCTCGACGCTGCGCACGAACAGAACGTGGCGCTGATCCGCCTTTCGGTATTCGGCGACCGCTCGTGCGACAGCCTTTGCCGGTCGAGTATGGAGCGGTTGAGAACACGCTGCTCGTGGCCCAGAGCGAAGCCCTCGACAAGTCGTTTCTCGACTCGCTGGCTTTCGCGACGACCGAGCTGCGCCTGCTGACCGACAACTACCTGCCTTCGGCGCATGCCGCGCGAATCCGGCCGCGCCCGATTCGGTGGGCCGCAGCTGGTATGACAGCGAATACGAAGTCCTCTACGGGCGCCTCACGTCGGCCATCAAGAACTATATGACTTCGACGCAGAGTTCGCTGGCGCCGCGTGCCGAGCAGATGAAGAAGAACGCCTACCGGGCCGTGACGCCCGTGCTGATCTCACTGGCGGTGATGATCGCCATCGTGCTGATGCTCTATTATTTCATGTCCGTCTACTGTGTCAACCCCATCCTGCGCATGAACAAGGGGCTGGGCGATTACCTTTCGTTCCGCGTGCCGTTCGTCGTCAAGGCCGACTGCAAGGACGAAATGCTGGAGCTCAAAGAGAAGATCGAGACCCTGATAACCGTTTCCAAGCAGCCAAAATCCTGATTGCGATGCGAGTAGACGTGGTTTTGCGATATGTCGGGGTCGTGATGCTTTTCATCGCGCTGTTCATGCTGTTGTCGGCGGGGATTTCCTTTGTCAGCGGCATGGATTCGGCGTTCTACCCGCTGCTCCTGTCGTCGTTGCTCACGGCCCTGCTGGGGGCTTTCCCGCTGATTTTCGTGGAACGTACGGAGCAGATCACCAACAAAGAGGGCTTCTGCGTGGTGGTCGGCTCGTGGCTGGTGGCCTGTGTGGTCGGGACATTCCCCTACCTGATCTGGGGCGGGGAGTTCAGCCTGGTAAACGCCTGGTTCGAAAGCGTTTCGGGCTTTACGACCACCGGGTCGACGATCCTGAACGATGTCGAGGCGCTGCCCCGCGGGTTGCAGTTCTGGCGTTTCTCGACGACCTGGGTCGGCGGTATGGGCGTGGTGATGTTCGCGCTGCTGATCCTGCCCTCGCTGGGCCGCAATAAGCTGACGCTGTCGAATGTCGAGCTCTCGACGCTCGCCAAGGATAATTACCGCTACCGGACCCAGATCATCGTGCAGATTCTGCTGGTGGTCTATGTGGGCCTTACGGTGCTGACGACGGTGCTGCTCAAAATGGCGGGCATGAACTGGTTCGATTCGCTCTGCCACGCCATGTCGGCGTGCGCCACGAGCGGTTTTTCGACCAAAATGCCAGCGTCGCCTATTTCAACAGTCCGATGATCGACACGATCCTGATCTTCGCCATGGCTACGGCGGGTATCCACTTCGGACTGATCTATGCGACGGTGACCGGCAAACGCAACAACATATTCCGTTCGGAGGTGACGCGCTGGTACCTCGTCATGCTGCTGGGCGGCGGCCTGCTGATCGCCGTCAGTCTCTTCGCCGCCAACATATACCCTACGTTTTCGGCCGCGTTCCATCATGCGCTTTTCCAGTTCGTGTCGGTGGTGACGACGACCGGGTTTGCGACGGCCGATTCCAACCAGTGGACTTCGTTCGCGGTCATCCTGCTGATTTTCGGCTCGATCGTGTGTGCCTGCGCCGGATCTACGGCGGGCGGTATCAAGACCAACCGGCTGGTGCTGGCCATGAAGATGATGCGCACGCGGCTGCGGCAGCAGCAGCATCCCAATGCGATCATCCGCATCCGCCTCGACGGCGTTATCCAGGAAACGGAGGCGCTTCATTCGGTCATGATATTCATCGTGGCGTACCTGATGCTGATACTCGCCGGCACGGTTTTCGGGACGATATTCGGCGTCGACCTGATGACCAGTTTCTCGGGGGCCGTGGCGTCGATCGGCAACGTCGGCCCGGGCTTCGGCGAGGTCGGCTCGATGGACAATTTTTCGGCGCTTCCCGGGGTGTTCAAGCTCTCCAATTCGCTGCTGATGCTGTTGGGGCGTCTGGAAATATTCGGATTCATACAACTCTTTTTCATTAAATGGTGGAGGTAACCGAGATGGTATTTCGTAAGGTTTATATAGTGTTATGTGCGGCGCTGCTGGCGGCGGGAGACCTCTGTGCGCAGCAGGTTCGCGTGGAACCCCGTATCGCGGGGCTCGAGGGCAACCGGGAGTACATGTCGCTTCTGGAACAGGATGCGCAGTTGCAGATCCGCGAGGACTCGATCGTCAATGCCGTGGAACGCGCCCGGCAACAGTTGCGCGAAGACCCGGCGGCCCGCTATTCGCAGGATATTCTGCAGCTCGAAAGCCGGATATTCGAAATCCGCAATGCCAAGGGCCGCCTGATCGACCGTATCAACACCATCGAGCAGGAGTGGGTGCTCGCCAACCTGAACGGCGCCGCGTCGCAGCCGGCGGGGCCTGCCGCGGAAAGTCCCGCAGGGGCGATCCCCGACTCGCTCAAGGTGCGCAACCTGGTTTTCAACCCCTATTTCCGCGAGCAGCTGCCCGAGGCCGATTATGCGGCCCTGCGCAGGGCGCAGGGGCTGGAGCTGGACGCCGTGGACTATGTGAACCGCTATTTTGCCAACTACGGGACGATCTGCGAACTGGCCGAGGCCTATGCCGCGGCGCAGACCGAGGCGGATGCGGGCGAGATTTACGACCGCTACAATACGTTGCAGGGCTTCAACCGCGTGCTGGCCGATTCGCTCGCCGAGGCATGGAATTATATCGCCGACAACAAAGGGTATGCCTATGGCTATCTGATGGACAAACTGGGGCAGGATGCCATCCTGGCGCGTGAGGAGAAGCGGCTTTCCGGGGCTGCCCGCGAACTCTCGGCACTGCGCGGCGAGGTCGCTTCGGATGCCGTGGCCGATTATTTCCTGCGCAAGAAAGTCCTCGTGGGCTACGAGACGGCCGTGGCCGGCCTGTTGGGGCTCACTTCCGCCCGCGACTCGCTGCGCGGCGTGGCTGCGCAATTGGATGGCATCGACTTCCGCCTGCCCCGTATCGACGTGGCGCAGCGCTATTTCCTCGACTACGACAGTATCGCGTTCTCCGCAACGCCAAAATACAGCTACCAGCACCCGATCCCCGAGTGCAGGGTCTACGAGCACGGGACGATCTACCGTATCCTGCTGGGCACGTTCAATACCAAGCGTGCCGTCTCCACGTTCCGGGGGGCGTATCCGCTCTCCTATCTGGTCGGCGAGGATAAGAAATGGTGTTACTATGCCGGGGGCTTCGCAACCCGGGAGGAGGCCGAGGCCGCGCAAAAACTGTTGAAATCCAAAGGCTTCGTCCGCCCCGAAATCGTGGTGTGGACGGACGGCGCCTACCGCAACCTTTCGCGTGACCCCGAGGCGCAGCAGATTGCCTACCGGGTCGAAATCACCGGTACGGAGGCACTGCCCGACGTTGTCAAGACCGTTATCACCGAGGCGGCCGAGGGGTGCGAACTCTCGCGCGTGGGACAGCAGTTGTTCGTGGTGGGGATGTTCGACGACAAGGCCGTGGCCGACCGCGTGGCCGCCGCAATAATACAGGCAGACCCGTCTTTGGAAATAAAAGTCGCCGAAATTGCGGAATAATTGAATTTATTGCCTATCTTTAGTGCAATGTTCAACAACTCCTTATGACGATGTTCTATATCATACTCCTGATCGTATTGGGACTGCTTTTCCTGGTGGCGGAATTGGTGCTGCTGCCCGGCGTGTCGATCGGTGCCATCCTGGCGCTGGTTTGCTACGGCAGTTCCATCTACCTCGCTTTCCGCGATTACGGCACCGTAGCCGGGGTCGTAGTCATCCTGGCTATCCTCCTGCTTTCGCTCGTCGCCACGATTATTTCCCTGCGCGCCAAGACCTGGCAGCGCTTTTCGCTCAAACAGAGGGTCGACTCGTCGAGTATGCCCTCGACCCCCGACCAGGAATTGCAGGTGGGCGACCGCGGCATGACCCTTTCGCGCCTTTCTCCGATGGGTACGGTCGAGGTCGGCGGCAAGGTCTACGAGGCCAAGTCGCTGACGGCCTATGTCGACCCGCGCCGGGAGGTCGAAGTCGTGGGCTTCGAGAATTTCAGCGTCATCGTAAAAACAACCAAATAAAAACAAAAACTATGGATTTTCAGGGTGGATTGATCGTTCTTATAATTTTCGTGAGCCTCTTTGCGATTTGGCTCATCTTCTATTTTATACCCGTAGGACTCTGGTTCTCGGCGTTGGTGTCGGGCGTGAGGATCAGCCTGCTGCAGCTTATCCTGATGCGCTGGCGCAAGGTGCCGCCCTCGACGATCGTCTCTTCGATGATCGAGAGCACGAAAGCCGGCCTGAGTCTCGATCCCAACGAACTGGAGGCCCATTACCTCGCGGGCGCAACGTCACCAGCGTCGTGCATGCCCTGGTATCGGCACAGAAGGCCAATATCATGCTCGATTTCAAGATGGCTACGGCCATCGACCTGGCGGGCCGCGACGTGTTCGAGGCCGTGCAGATGTCGGTGAACCCCAAGGTCATCAACACGCCTCCCGTAGCGGCCGTGGCCAAGGACGGCATCCAGCTGATCGCCAAGGCGCGCGTCACGGTGCGTGCCAATATCAAGCAGCTGGTCGGCGGTGCCGGTGAGGAGACCGTGCTGGCGCGTGTCGGCGAGGGCATCGTCTCGTCGATCGGTTCGGCCGCACCGCACAAGATCGTGCTCGAAAACCCCGATTCCATTTCGCGCGTCGTGCTCGAAAAGGGCCTCGATGCCGGTACGGCGTTCGAAATCCTCTCGATCGACATCGCCGATATCGACGTGGGCAAGAACATCGGCGCCCAGCTGCAGATGGATCAGGCGCAGGCCGACAAGAACATCGCGCAGGCCAAGGCCGAGGAGCGCCGCGCCATGGCCGTCGCTTTGGAACAGGAGAACAAGGCCAAGGCGCAGGACGCCCGCGCCAAGGTGATTCTCGCCGAAGCCGAGGTGCCGTTGGCCATGGCCGAAGCGTTCCGCAACGGCAATCTGGGGATCATGGATTACTACAAAATGAAAAACATCATGGCCGACACGACGATGCGCGAGACGATCGCACGGCCGGAGAAGAAATAACCCGTAACGGGCCGATTCGGGGTACGTCTGTGCGTACCCCTTTTTGTCGCCCTGAAATGCTGCGAACCATGAAGAAGATTTTTATTTTGCTGTTTCTCGGAGCCGGCGCCTCCGCCGCTGCGCAGACGCCGTTCGCCGACTGTTTCTTCGACAAAACGATGCGCTTCGACTACTATCACGCCGGAGACAGCCGCTCGGAGGAGTATTTCTTCGACGCGCTGAAGGAGGAGCCTTACTGGGCCGGGTCGAAGGTCTCGCTGGTCGATACGACCGGATACGGCAACCAGTTTTTTCGCATCGTGGACCGGGCGTCGGGCCGGGAGATCTATTCCTGCGGCTTCTGCACGCTTTTCAACGAGTGGCAGAGTACGCCCGAAGCCGACAGCGTGCGCCGCTCCTATCCCGAATCGGTGGTGTTCCCTATCCCAAACGTCCGTGCCGGATCGAGATTTTCACCCGCAACGGCAAAGGGCGTTTCGAGAAGCGTTTCAGCCAGAATATCGACCCCGATTCCTATTTTATCGAGCGGTTCACGCCCCGCTGCGAGACGTTCGAGGTGATGTATTCCGGCAATTCGGCGCAGCGTGTGGACATCGTCCTGCTGCCTGAGGGCTACGGGGCCGGCGAGCGGGCCAAATTCGAGTCGGCCTGCCGCACGTTCGCCGACGAATTTTTCAGCTATTCGCCCTATAAGGAGAACGCCGCGCGCTTCAACGTCCGCGCCGTGTGGGCTCCCTCCGACGATTCGGGCGTGACCATCCCCGGTGAAAACGTCTGGCGCAATACGGCCTGCGGCGCGAGTTTCTATACCTTCGATTCGGAACGCTACCAGATGGTCGACGACTTCCAGCGCCTGCGCGACATCGCGGCGCATGTCCCTTATGACTATATCTATGTGTTGTCCAACACCCAGAAATACGGGGGTGGCGGTATCTTCAACTTCTATGGCATCAGCGCCGCACACCACCCTACGCGCACCGGGAAGATTTACGTCCACGAATTCGGGCACCTGCTGCTGGGGCTGGGCGACGAGTATGTCGGCACGACCTCCTACGACGACATGTATGCCCGGGACATCGAGCCGTGGGAGGCGAACCTGACAACGCTCGTCGGGTTCGAGGACAAGTTCTGGAAAGCGATGGTGCCGGCCGGGACGCCCGTTCCGACGCCCGACACCCCTGAGTACGAGGGGGTCGTAGGGGTTTTCGAGGGCGGCGGTTATGCTGCGAAGGGGGTCTATCGCCCGTGGCGGAACTGCCTGATGAACAACCTGCACAAAACGGACGAGCTCTGTCCGGTCTGCAGCAAGGCTATTGTCGATTACATCGACTTTCTCTGCAAATGACAGAACTCCGGATTCCCGCAAGGCCGGAAAGCCTGCGGGAATCTGCGTTTCCGGGATTGTGCCGGATTGAAATACGAAGAGAGGACCGTCTCGGACGGTCCTCTCTTTCCGTATCGTGGAAGATGTTGTGGCGGGATTGCAGGCGGCCCTGCCGGATAACGCCGGAGCCGGGCGCCGGATTTCCCGTTTCGGATGCCGGGGGCGCTACGGCGCGGAAGCCTCCGTCCCGTCGCCGCCGGTTCAGTATACCTCTTCGGGCAGGGTTTCGCCGACGGGTTCGCCTGCCAGGTCGTCCTTCCACTTGATCGAGGCGTGGGTGCCGTCGCAATAGGGTTTGTTGGCCGACTGCCCGCAGCGGCATGCCACGACGCGGTTCCGGATCTCGTAGGTCTGCCCGCCCTCGCGCCGCATGGGTATCCCGCCCCGTATCCACAGCCCTCCGCTGGCGCCGATCGTGATGTCCTCGATCAGCCCCAGGCTCGGTTCGAAACGGAACTCGAAGGGTTTCATCGTCTCCTTGTCCCACGCCATCAGACGGCCGCTGGGGCACATCGAGGCCTCGCGGATGGCCAGCTTGCGGGCTTCGGGATCGTCGGATGTCTCGGTCAGTGTCCACGCATCGCCGTGCGGGTGGCAGAAACGTGCGAAGACGCAGTATTTCTCGTTGTCCGTCATCTGGAGCGTGCCCCCGTCGATCACCTCGGCCCCGTCGAGCAGGGCGTCCGGACGTGCCGTGAGGCGGGGATCCCAGTCAGCCTTCTCGTGCGAACCGTCGCAATAGGGCTTGCGGTGTGATGCGCCGCAGCGGCAGATCGCCGTGGGTTCCGCCTCGGTCGAAAAAAGCCTGCCCTGCTGGAAATACCAGCTTTCGTTGGACTCGTTGGGCATGATGAACTGTTCGGCCAGCGGCGGCCTTCCGTAGACCAGGTAAGGGCCCTCTTCGGTCACCGTGATGCTGAAACGCTCCCCGGCGGGCGAACTTCCCGTTTCAATTTTCAATTTGGACATACTATTTGCATTTATAATTCGTTAGGGAGTAGGCGGCAATAATTATTCCCAAATGAATAATTTGGGATGTCCTTGTAGGATTTATCCCGCTTTTTGGTATCTTTGCAAAGATTTTTTTAACTGAATTTCGGTAAATTTGAGTAATATGAGAGGATTCGTAAGGCTGATGGCTGTGGTCGTGACTGCGGCGGTTTTCGTCGTGGCATGCAGCAAGGATAAGGATTCGGGCGCCGTATCGTTCGACAAACCTGCGGTCTTCATCGACGCGCCGAGCGGCATGGCTACAGTGGGCTTCACCCTGCGGAACATCAAGACGCTCTCCGTTACGAGCCAGCCCACGGGCTGGGACGAGCCGATGCTCGACCAAACCACGGGCATGCTTACGGTCATAGCTCCTTCGGCCACGGCACTCGAAAAGGGTACGGCCGTCGAATCGGGTACGGTCGTGCTGGCCGGGGTCACTCCGGGCGGGACGAGCGTTTCGGGCGTGCTTTTCGTCGGCGTCGTAAAGACCGTGGACCTGAGCGCGGCGGGCGTGGCCAACAGTTATATGGCATCCGTGAAAGAGACCAACTACCTGTTCGACGTTATGCACAAAGGCGACGGTTCGCCGCTGGCGACGGATCATCTGGGCGTTATCTGGAAATCTGCGTGGGACTGGTGCAGTATCTGCAGATGGAGAACGGCAAGGCGTCGTTCTACATCGGTGCCGACAGCGACGACGCCACCAAGATCAAGCAGGGCAACGCCGTGATCGGGGCTTATGATGCTGACGGCGAACTTATCTGGAGCTGGCATATCTGGGCGACTGATTACGACCCCGATGCGGAGGGCGGTACGGTCGATTTCAACGGCTATACGCTGATGAACCGCAACCTCGGAGCCCTGGCGAACGACAATTCGACGACGGACAAGATACTCGCTTCCTACGGGTTATATTACCAGTGGGGCCGCAAAGACCCGTTCATCGGGCCGAATACCTACCAGGGCTCTGAGGGCTCCGGTGCCTCGATGTACAGCGGCAGCGGCAGTCGCGTCTACCTGAAAATGTCCGAGTCGAGCGCCGAGACCGGAACGATGGAATATGCCGTCAAACACCCGCTTACCTTTGTTACGGGCGTCGCCGAGTCGAATAACGACTGGCTCTGGAGCAAGTCCGATGCCGGCTGGTCGTCGGACGGCGATGCCGGCGCAAAGAGCGTGAACGACCCCTGCCCCTACGGCTGGCGCGTCGCTCCTTCGGCCGCTTTTGCCGGGCTTGAGATCGTCGGAACTCCCGCCGCGGGCGACGAGGAGAAATTCGGCTGGACGCTGACCGACGGAAAAGCCGAATCGTTCTTCATGGGCGGCGGACGCCGCCGCTACGACGACGGCAAGATTCAGAATATTTATATTCCGAAGGATGAAGCGAAGATGAAGTTGTATACCCGTGCGGATATCGCGCAGCCTTGGGAGGGACTTTACTGGACTACCGCCGTGAACGGCACGCAGTCGCACGCGCTTCATTTCTGGTACGAGAAGCTCACCGGGACGGGCGGCATCGCGCCTGCCGAAGCGTATGCCCGCGCCAACGGCATGCAGGTGCGCTGCGTGAAGGTGAAGAATCTGTAGACGACCGATATGCAAGACAAGACAACGGGCCGGCAGCATGCCGGCCTGTTGTTGTTTGGTATAACAGTTGCGGTGTCGGGCGGTAAACTGCCGGGCAATGAAAATCAAAACAGGAAAAGGTACGATCACGCTTACGGTATTGCTGGCGATCTGGTTCGTGTCGGCGATCGCCTCGCTGCCGGGACTTGCCATATCTCCGATTCTGGGGGATCTGAACCGGATATTTCCCAAAGCCACCGACCTCGAAATTCAGATGCTGACCTCGCTTCCGTCGCTGCTTATCATCCCCTTCGTGCTGCTTTCGGGACGCCTCTCCGTGGGCAGGGACAAACTCCGGATTCTCACCGTCGGACTTGCGGTCTTCTTCCTGAGCGGCGTCGCCTGCATCTTTGCCAAGAGCATGGCGTGGCTGATCGTCATCAGCTGTATTCTCGGCATCGGCGCAGGCATGGTGATTCCGCTTTCGACGGGCTCGTGGTCGACTACTTTACGGGCGATTACCGTGTCCGGCAGCTGGGGTACAGCTCGTCGATCAACAACCTGACGCTCGTGCTGGCGACCGTCGTGACGGGCTACCTGGCCAATGTGGACTGGCATCTGCCCTTTCTGGTCTATACCCTGCCGGGTATTTCGCTCGCGCTGTCGTTCCTGCTCAAGCGGCAGCGCTCCGTCCCCGAACCGGAACAGAGCATCCAATTGCGCCACAAGATGATCGACCGCCGTAAGCTCGCCGGGCTGATGGCGTTCTATTTCTTCGTCACCTACGCCGTGCTGGTCGTGACGTTCTATGCCTCGTTCCTGATCGACGACTACAAGATCGACAGCTCGTTTTCCGGGGTGCTGATCTCGCTGTTTTTCCTTGCGATCATGGTGCCGGGACTCTTCATCGACAAGATTATCCGGCGGCTGACGCGCAGCGTCAATCTCGTCTCGCTCGCATTGATCTGCGCCGGGCTGCTCTGCGTGGGTATTTTCCGCGACAAGACGATGCTCGTCGTCGGGGTTTTGTGCGCGGGCTTCGGCTACGGCGTGATCCAGCCCGTCATTTACGACAAGGCGGCGACGATCGCCCGCCGCGCTCGGCGACGCTGGCGCTGTCGTTCGTGATGGCGATGAACTATCTGGCCGTGATGGTCTGTCCCTTTATCGTGGACCTTTTCCGGCATCTGTTCGGAACCCACAGCGACCGTTTCCCGTTTTTCTTCAATGCGGCGCTGGTGCTGGCGCTCGCGCTCGTACGTTCCGCCGCCGGGACGATTTCATTCTCGGACTCGACGAATCCTATTACAAAAATTAGCGGAAACACTTGGTAATAATGTAAAAGGTTTATTTTTGTACTGAAAAGTCACTTTTTACGATTATCAAGAGATGAGAAAGATTTTGTTCATGGCTCTGGCGGTCCTCATTGCGGCCGGCTGCGCGGAGTCCGAGAAGGTACGCTTTGCGTGAAGATCGCTCCGGCCATCCGTACGCGCGTCACGGGTCTGCATTTCGATACCGGCGACCGCATCGGTCTGACGATCTCAAGGGGAGTGCCCCGTACGCCGAGAACGTGCCGATGACCTACGACGGCACGGCTTTTACGGCGTCCGGGCTGTCGTGGTACAATGACCTGAATGAAAAGTCCGTATTGACGGCCTATTATCCCTATGCCGAAGGCGGAAGACCCGACGAATTCACCGTCTCCTCGGACCAGACGCAGGGCAACGGGCCGTCCGACCTGCTGGCGGCCGTGAAAACCGATGTTACGCCCGTTTCGGCGCCTGTCGGCATGATTTTCTACCATGTGATGTCGCAGCTGACGATCGTGGTCTCCAACAGTTCGAGTGCGGTGGTGACCGGAGTCAGCGTCGGCGGACTCGTTCCGACGGCCGAGATCGACTATTCGATGCCGAAGGCGGCGGCCAAAAGCGGCGTTGCCGCTGCGGAGGTCAAAGCCTGCGAGGTGAAGCCCGGCGCTACCTATCGCGTGATACTGGCGCCCCAGCAGGCCGCCCTGACCGTCACGGTCACCACGGACGACGGCAGGAGCCACACTAAAACCCTCTCTTCGGCACAGCTCGAAAGCGGCAGACGGTACGATATGTCGGTTCTCGTTACCAACGAGGAGATCCAAATTTCGCTCAGCGGCGATATCGGTGATTGGGAAGACGGCGGATCGCTCGACGGCAGCGGCGGCGGTGACGGCGGCGACGACGATTCGCAGACGCTCTCCTACGGGGCGTGACCTACCGGACGACGACTGTCGGGAGACGGTCTGGATGGCCGAGAACCTGCGCTATGTGCCCGACGAAGCGTTGCTGACGAAGGGCATTTGGTATCCCGACGGCAACGAGGATGCGGAGTACGTCCGCGAACACGGCATGCTGTACAGCTTTACTGCGGCGCTGGGCGGCGCACAGGCCGTTTCCGGCGCTCCGGTTCGGGGAATCTGCCCGGAGGGCTGGCATGTACCTTATATCGACGAACTGCAAACGCTGGCCGCGGGTCCCGATTGCGGATTTACGCTCGCCGGCATGTGGAATTCCGTTTCAAAGAACTATGTCTCGTCGGCTAAAAGCGGTTATCTGATGAGTGCCACGACTGACGACGGAGGAAGCAGCTACAGTGCGCTGTTGTTCTATGCGTCCGGCGGCAATCCGTCGCCTTCATCGCTGCCGGCGGGTAACGGAGTTTCGCTTCGCTGCGTGAAAGACGCGAAATAGTGCGCTGAAGCGCTGCAACGAAACAAAGGTCCCCGTTTTCGGGGACCTTTTCTGTAGTGCGGTTGCACTGCGTTTTTGTGTTTTGCCCGGTCGCGCCCGGCGTCAGTCGCGGTTCAGGAAGAAAATCGGGATGTTGGCCAGGAACACGTCCTTTCCCCGGAGCCGGTCGCGTTTGGCGAGCAGTTCGCTCAGCTGGATGTCGCCGATGACGTAGTTGCTGTCTTCGCTGGTGTACTGTTCGTGCACCTTCGTAAAATTCAGGATGCCGTGCACGTCGGTCTCCTTGTACCGCACGTAGACCTTCAGCGTGATGTCCGTCGTGTAGTCGGGCTTCTGCATGTAGTTCTGCTTCTTGTACTCGTAGCGGTAGTTGTTCAGGCGGGCCATGATGTCGCTCAGGATCGACGATGCCGTGGGCAGGCTCCCGGCGCCCTTGCCGAACATGAACTGCCGGTCGTAGCACTCGCCGCGGATCACTACGCCGTTGTACTCGTCGTCGACGCTGTAGATATACTTGGCGGGCGTCACGAACTCCGGCATGACGAACATCGTGAAGTGTTCGTCGCTTACCTTCACGACCTGCGCCACCAGCTTGATTTTCACGTTCTTCTCGCGGGCGTACTGATGTCCGCATCGTGATCGTCGAAATGCCGTACGTGAAGATGCGCTCCGGCGCGACATAGGTGCCCAGCGCGTGTACGGTGATGATTACCAGCTTGAACAGCGAATCGTAGCCTCCGATGTCGAACGACGGGTCGCTTTCGGCGAATCCCAGCGCCTGCGCCTGCGCGAGTGCGTTGGCGTACGAATCCTTGTGGTCGAAAACGCGCGAGAGGATGTAGTTCGACGAACCGTTCAGGATACCCTTCACTTCGAGCAGCAGGTCGTTGTCGTAATACTCTTCGAGGTTGCGGATGACGGAATCGAACCGCACGACGAAGCGTCGTAAAGCAGCGCCACGTTGTGCTTTTTCTGATTTCGATCATTTCGGGAGGTGGTGGCCAGCATCGTCTTGTTGCCCGAAACGACGGGAATCCCTTCAGCAGGGCGCTTCACGATGTCGTACGACGCTTTGGCGTCGTCGATCACCTCGACGATCAGGTCGATTTCGGGATTGTCGAGGATCTCCGCCGGAGAGTCCGTGAAGTGCGAACGGTCGATCGAACGGGTTTGTCGAGCGAGCGGACGCAGATTTTGACGATTTCGGCATTGGCGTTCTTCGATTTCTGCACTACCTGGTAGATTCCCTGTCCGACGACGCCGAACCCGAACAGGCCGATTTTGATTTTGCTCATATGCTGCTTGTTTATTGATTGTTCATGAACGGATAGAGGATGTCGTTCAACTGCCCGTGCTCGACGAGGAACCCGTCGTGCCCGAACGGCGAATCTATTTCGTGGTACGTGCTTCCGGCGATCATGCCGTGCAGTTCGCGCATCTCTGCCGGGGTGAAAATGATGTCGGTCGTGATGCCGACCACTGCCGTGCGGGCTTCGATGCGTGCGAGGGCGGCTGCTACCCCGCCGCGCCCGCGCCCCGTGTCGTGGGTGTCGAAGGCGTTGAGTATGGCATAGTACGAGTAGGCGTTGTAGCGCCGGCAGAGTTTCTCGCCCTGATATTGCTGGTAGGTCGATGCGCGGTGTACTGCGGGGAGTTCCTCCCTGTCCTGCTGCGTGAGGTTGTATCCCAGCGAACCCCGGTACGTGAGCAGCCCCAGGGCGCGTGCGGCAGCCAGTCCGGCCATCCCGGCGTCGTCTCGCGGCTCGCCGAACGTCGTGTCGGCCTCGATGGCCATGCGCTGGGTCTGGTCGATGGCAATCGTCCAGGGCGAGGCCTTGGCCGCCGTGGCGATCAGGATCAGTTTGCCGATGCGCTCCGGCTCCGTGACGGCCCATTCGACGGCCTGAAATCCGCCCACCGAACTTCCGACCAGCGCGCCGATGCGTCCGATGCCGAGGGCGTCGGCCAGCAGGATGTGCGCCCGCACGATGTCGCGGATCGTGAAGGGCGGAAATCCCGGTAGTACGGTGTGCCGGTTTGCGGATTCGTATGAAGCGGCCCCGTGGTGCCGTAGTGCGACCCGAGGATGTTGGCGCAGACCACGAAGTGGCGTGCCGGGTCCAGGAAACACCCCGCCTCGACCGTGTGCGGCCACCAGTCCGCCACGTCCGAGTTTGCCGTCAGGGCATGGCATACCCACACGACGTTGTCATGCGCCGCATTGGGCTTGCCGTAGGTGTGGTAAGCGATCCTCAGCTCGGGCAGCGTATGCCCCGTTTCGAGCACGAACGGCCCGGGTGCTTTGTAAATGCTGGGTTCCATTATCCGATGTGTGCGAAAGCCTGTTCGAAGTCGTCGATAAGGTCGTCGGTATTCTCCAGCCCGACGGAGATGCGCAGCATGGTCGGCGTGACGCCTGCCGCTGCGAGGTCGGCGTCGCTCAACTGTTTGTGGGTCGTCGACGCCGGATGGGTCACGACGGTGATCGAGTCGCCGATCATGGTCATGTTGGCCGCCAGGCGGAGCGATTCGACGAAGCGCACGGTGCTTTCGAGCGTGCCCTTGAGTTCGACGGTGAAGACCGCCGACGAGCCGTAGCGGTAGTATTTGCGGGCGTTTTCATGGCTCGGGTGCGTGTCGAATCCCACGAAGCTGACCCGCTCGACCTTCGGGTGGCTGCGGCAGTATTCGGCCAGTTTCAGGTGGATTCCACCTGATGCTTCACGCGCAGCGAAAGCGTTTCCAGCCCGAGCGTCATCAGGTAGGAGTCGAACGGCGAGGGGCAGCAGCCCAGGTCGCGGACACCGTCCACGCGGCATTTCACGATGAAGGCCGCCGCGCCGAATGCCTCGTGGAAATTCAGTCCGTGATACCCTTCCGACGGGCCGTCGATCTGCGGGAACTTGCCGTTGGCCCAGTTGTAATTGCCCCCGTCGACGATCACCCCGCCCATGGCCGTGCCGTGGCCGTTGATCCATTTGGTCGCCGAGTCGACGACGATGTTCGCACCCCATTCGAAGGGGT
>JBKSUH010000026.1:0-18166 GCA_047233565.1 Alistipes sp. | reverse complement strand
GTGAGCTGCGCTACCCCGACCCGGCCAAGGAACGCATCAACGTCCCGTCCATCCCCCGCTACCACTGGCGCTACCGGATGCACCTCCCGCTCGAGGAGTTGCTCCGCAAGGAGACCTTCAACGAATCGCTGCACGACATGATCGCCTGCAGCGGGCGCCGCTGACGGGCGTACTGCGGCACCGCCGCTCCCGGCTACAAAAAAGGGGTACTCCGATGGGTACCCCTTTTTATCATGCAGCCGCGACGAAGGCTCAGCCATTCCCCTCCAACCACTTCAGGAAGTCGTCGACCCGCGACCGGCTCACCACCATCTCGAACTCAGGACGCGGACGTGCCGTGATCTTCAGCCGGTTGCCCAGATATTTCACGATGCTGACGATCGCCGGCATGGCGATGATGCAACTGCGCGATATGCGGAAAAACCGCCCGGGATCCAGTTCGTCCGAAAGGACGTCGAGCGACTGATCCACAACATAGCGGTTGTTATCGCTCGTGACAAGGTAGGTGTTTTTCTCTTCCGAGTAGAAATAGGCGATGTCGGTGGTTTGTACCGGAACGATCCGGTCGTTGAAACGCACGACATAGCGCTGTTTGTATTCGCGCGGGCTGCGGATCGCGTTCAGCAATACGTCGGGGTCGATACCCCCGCTCCGCACCCGGCAGCGCTCCACGGCACGCCGCAGCGCCGCGGGGTCGATCGGTTTGAGCAGGTAGTCGATGCTGTTGACCTCGAACGCCCGCACGGCGTAATTGTCATATGCGGTGGTCATGATGACCCGCGCCGTCACATCCGCCTGGCGGAATATCTCGAAGCAATCCCCGTCGGAGAGCTCCACGTCCATGAAAATCACATCGGCACTGTTCCCCGGCGTGCGCAGCCAGAGCACCGTCTCCCTGACCGAGCCGGTCGTCCCGACGATCCGTACGTCGGGAAAATGCTGGGTCAGCGCTCGCGCCAGGTTTGCCTGGGCCATCATTTCGTCTTCTACGATCAGTACGTTCATATTACAGCAACGGTAAGGTGACACAATATTCGGTATCGGTACGGCGTATCCCGATCGGGATGCCCGACAGGTCGAGGTATTGCTGGCGGATGTAGTTCAGCCCCACACGGGTCGAGGTAGTGCCGGATACCTTCAGCTGAAGGTTGTTCGACACCGTCACGGCTCCGGCCCCGGCGACGATGCGGATCACCAGCGGCCGGTCGGCCCCCACCGAGTTATGCTTGATGGCGTTTTCGATCAGCAGCTGCACCGAGCAGGGCAGGACATGGCGGTTCATGGCCTCGTCCGGAATGTCGGTCTCCACGCGAAACCCCTCGGGGAAACGCACCTGCAACAAGTCGACGTACATCCCCACGAAAGCCATCTCCTCGCGCAGGCGCACGAGCGTCTCCTCCTCGTTCTGGAGCATGTAACGGTAGATGCCCGCCAGTTTATGGATGTAGGCGCTGGCCTGCTCCGTGCGCTGCTCGCAGACCAGGCAGTCGAGGATATTGAGCGAGTTGAACAGGAAATGGGGGTTGACCTGCTGTTTGAGTTTCATGTAACGGAACTGCGCCTGGTGCGCCTTGCCGCGCTCGGCACGCAGCACGGCACGCGCGACTAGGGCGTAATCGACCATAAATACGACCGAATAGAGGGTCACCTCGACCAGCAGGGTGACGATCCACAGTTGCAGGAACTCCCGTGCGGAGAACGAGCGGTCGAAGGCGAACGGCAGGTGCAACCCCGTAATGAGCGCCACGCAGGCCGACGTGAACAGCACGAACAGGAGGAACGCCGCGATTTCGGCGATCAGACCGTGCCGGGTTTCACGCCTGCGCGTATGCCGGACATAGATGATATTGACGCACAGCAGGATAATCAGTGCCGCGGAGTTCGAAGCCAGCAAGTCGGCCATGTGGTAAAGGCGGTCTGTGGAGAAGGAAGGCGATGAGAAGAGCTCGACATAGGCCAGCCTCAGCACGAAAATCACCCCCACGGCCAGCAGCAGCAACCCGATGCGGGGCGTCCAGGCCGAGGAGCGGCTCGCCGTGTCGTCGCCGCGGCGGAACAACTTGGTGAACCACACGATGCTCCAGCCCAGAATCTCGGTGGTTATGAAAGTCGACACGGCATGCACCACGGGCGGGGCGTGCAATAACAGCTCGATCAGCTGCGCACCGCCCGTACCCAGCAGGTAGCCGATCACGTTGACGACGATCACGCTGGCAGCGGTGAACTCCACGTTCAGGCCCCGTTTTAGGCAGATCAGCACGATCAGCACGATCGTCAGCAGCGTCAGCACCAACTCGTCGTTGATCCCCGCCAGATGGCATGAAAGGGCGACCACGGCATGGAGCACGGCGGTGGATAATTCCGGACACTTTGAGCGATCGCATATAGGCTGACTGAGGCTGTATTAAGTATATACGGGTTTCGTTTATTTATGAATAAAGGTAGTGTTTTTCCGCGTAAATTCCAAATCGTCCCCCTCGGGCTACCGTTCGTCGTAAAAATCCGCCCGTTCATCCGGCTGATCCCTCCGTTCGTCGCCCGGCGGTTCGCCATCCGGATTTTTTTATTAAAATTTGTATAACCTGAAAACCAACCGAAAAACCGAAATGACCAAACCTAAACTCTCATTTTGGCAGATTTGGAACCTCAGCTTCGGCTTCCTCGGCGTGCAGATCGGATATTCGCTCCAGAATTCCAACACGTCGAGCATCTTCGAATCGCTGGGGGCAGATGTCAGCCACCTGAGCTACTTCTGGCTGGCGGCACCGCTGGCCGGCATGATCGTCCAGCCCATCGTGGGGCTTTTTTCCGACGGCACCTGGACGCGCTGGGGCCGCCGCATCCCCTACATCCTGGGCGGGTCGCTGATCTCGGCGCTGGCGCTAGTGCTCATGCCCAACTGCCCCAAACTGCTCGCCTTCGCCCCACTCGCCATGGGGGCTTTCATCCTGCTGTTCATGGATTTGTCGTTCAACGTCACGATGCAGCCCTTCCGGGCGCTGGTGGCCGACATGCTCGACGATTCGCAGAAGACACAGGGCTACGTGGTACAAACCTTCCTGATAAACCTCGGTGCGGTCGTCGGCGCTATCCTGCCGCTCGTCATGACATGGCTCGGCGTGTCGGACGAGGCCGCTCCGGGGCATGTTTCGCCGCACATCGCCTACTCCTACTATGCCGGGGGCGCGATCCTGCTGCTCACGGTGCTCGTCACCTCGTTCAAGACACGGGAATATCCGCCCGGGGAGTTCGCCCGCTACAACAACCTCTCCGAGGAGGACGCCAAACCGGTGAGCTTCGTCGGCCTCATGCGCAACGTCCCCGGCGTGATGGTGCGGCTGGGCGTCACGCAGTTCTTCTCGTGGGCGGCGCTCTTCCTGATGTGGACTTACCTCAAACCCGCCATCACGGGTGTAGTCACCGACCATGCCACGGGCGAAGTGCTCTCGGCCGGCGCCACGCAGACCTAGGTCGGCGTGCTCAACGGCACCTACCCCATCCCCGCCTGCATCGCCGCATTGTTTCTCGCACGCGTCGCCGCGCGCTACGGCAACAAACCCGTCTACGCGGCCTGCCTGCTCGCCGGGGCGCTGGGCTTAGCGGGGTTGTGCCTGCTGCACGACCAGTACGCGCTGATGCTCCCGATGGTGGGGATCGGCATCGCCTGGGCGGGCATCCTCGCCATGCCCTACGCCATCCTGTCGCGCGCAGTCGAGCCACGCCGCATGGGCGTATACATGGGTATCTTCAATTTCACGATCACCGTCCCCCAGATCGTCATCGGACTGACCGGCGGTGCCATCGTCAAGTACTGCTTCGCCTCCGACGCGGCCGACATGCTGGCGCTCGCCGGGGTCTTCATGCTGCTGGCCGCCGTGTCGGTCTTCCTGGTCAAAGAACACAAGGCCCAATGACCTACAATCCATAAAATCAACTTATAAACTAACCAAAATTCTTATGAAACGATTTTTAACTATGTGTGCGGGTATCTTGCTCATATGTCAATTTACCCCCCCTCACGCTGGCGCAAAACGCTGGTTATGAGGTTAAAGGCGTAGTTGTCGACAAGTCCGGAATGCCGATCCTGGGCGCTACCGTCGTCGAAAAGGGCACGACCAACGGCGTCTCGACGGGCATCGACGGCGACTATGCCATCCGCGCCGCCGGCCCCGAATCGGTCATCGAAGTCAGCTATGTCGGTTACAAGACCGTCAGCCTGGTGGCCAGTTCGTCGCTGCTGGCACACCTCACGCTCGAAGAGGATGCCATGGGCATCGACGACGTGGTGGTGATCGGCTACGGTTCGGTCAAGAAGAACGACATGACCGGTTCGGTCGTGGCAATCAAGGCCGAAGAGTTCAACCGCGGAGCCGTGGTCTCCACGCAGGACATGCTCAAGGGCAAGGTTCCGGGCGTACACATCATCCCCGGCGACGGCGGCCCCGGATCGAGCGCCACCATCCGCGTGCGCGGTGCGGCTTCGCTCAACGCCTCGAACGACCCGCTGATCGTGATCGACGGGGTACCCATCGCAGTCGACGGCGGCAAGGGTATGGCCAACCCGCTGGAGACGATCAACCCCAACGACATCGAATCCTTCACCGTGCTCAAGGACGCTTCGGCGGCGGCCATCTACGGTTCGCGCGCCTCGAACGGCGTCATCCTCGTCACCACCAAGAAGGGGCGCGGCAACACGCCCCGCGTATCGTACAGCGGCAGCGTGAGCGTCCAGACCAACTCCGACGAGCTGCCCGTGATGTCGCCCGGCGAGTTCCGCACCTACATCGACCAGGTATACCCCGCAGGTACGACCACGGGCGACAAGGTGCAGTCGATGCTCGGCGACAAGAACACCAACTGGCAGGACTTGGTCTTCCGCACCGCCATTTCGCATGACCACAACGTCAGCCTGATCGGCAACATCAACGATAGGATGCCCTACCGCGCATCGGTGGGCTACACCAACCAGCAGGGGACGCTCGAAACGTCGAAATACGAACGCGGGACACTCGACCTGAGCCTCTCGCCCAACTTCTTCGACAAGCACCTCACGGTCAACCTCAACGCCAAGGGCGTCATCACGTCGCAGCGCTACGCCTCGGGCGGCGTGGTGGGTTCGGCGGCCTTCTTCAACCCCACGATCGACCCCTATTTCCGCAACGACGACGGTTCGATCGACTACACGACCACCAACGGATACTGGAACTACGGATCGGGCCGCGGCGAGGACTTCACGCCCAACACCCTGCTGGGCGCAGGCCCGCTCTCGCAGCTCTACGACCGCGACAATACGGCGCGTGCCAAGCGTTTCATCGGCAACGCCCAGATCGACTATAAGGTTCACGGCTTCGAGGCGCTGCGCTTCAACCTCAACCTCGGCCTCGACGTATCGAGCGCCAAGACCTACGACGGCGTGAACCCCGGCTCGTTCCAGGCATACACCGACACCGAGGCCCGCGGCTGGGGACAGTATTCGTGGACGACGAACTTCCGCCGCAACCAGCTGCTCGAATTCTACGCCAACTTCAATAAGGAGTGGGGCATCCACCACCTCGACGTGATGGCCGGTTATTCGTGGCAGCATTTCTACAGCTCCGACCACTCGGTATCCTATTTCAACGAAACGCACGAGCAGAAAGGCGAGGATTCGCGCTACCCGTTCAACCGCCAGGAGAATTATCTGCTCTCGTTCTACGGACGCCTGAACTATTCGATCGCCTCGAAATACCTCTTCACCTTCACGCTGCGTGACGACGCCTCATCGCGTTTCTCGAAGGATACCCGCTGGGGCCTCTTCCCTTCGGGCGCCTTTGCGTGGAACATCGCCGAGGAGAATTTCCTGAAGGATTCGCGTGCCGTCTCGGCCCTCAAGCTGCGCGTCAGCGTGGGGCAGACCGGGCAGCAGGAGATCGGCTCCAATTATCCCTACCTGGCGCGTTACTACATGTCGACCGACGTCTATAAGACCTATTACATGGGCAGCGCCGGGCACATGTTCTCACTCACGCCGGGCGCCTACGACCCCAACATCAAATGGGAGACCACGACGACCTACAACGTCGGCCTCGACTTCGGGTTCCTCGGCGGGCGCATCAACGGCAGCGTCGACTGGTACCTGCGTCAGACGGACGACCTCCTGAACAACGTCATCACCCCCATGGGCTCGAACTTCGGCAACACGGTGCTCACCAACATCGGCTCGATGGAGAACAAGGGCGTGGAGTTCAACCTGAATTTCATCCCCGTGCAGACCAAGGACTGGAACCTCACGGTCGGCTTCAACGGCACGTTCCAGCACACCGAGTTCACCAAGCTCAACAACACCGACGACCCCGACTACAACATCCAGACGGGAAGCATCACCAAGGGCACGGGCAACCTGCTCCAGATCCACAAGGTAGGCTATGCACCCTACACCTACTACTGCTTCCAGCAGGTTTACGACCAGGACGGCAAGCCGATCCAGAACGCATTGGTGGATCGCAACAAGAACGGCCAGATCGACCAGGGCGACCGTTACATGACCGACAAGAGCCCCAACCCCGACTTCTTCTACGGCATCAGCCTCACGCTGAGCTACAAGAACTGGGACTTCGGCTTCAACGGCCACGGTTCGGCGGGCAACTGGGTCTTCAACGACTTCGCCTCGGCCAACTCGACGTCCAACATCGCCATCAACGCCGGCAACCTGCCCAACTTCGCACGGCTGGTCAAGAAGACCGGCTTTACGAAGGCCAACAGCGGCGAGCAGTGGTATTCGGACATGTTCCTCGAAAACGCTTCGTTCTTCCGCATGGACGACATCAACCTCGGCTACACGTTCAACAAGATTGGCAACTGGAAGGGCTCGATGCGCGTCGCCTTCGGCGTGCAGAACGTATTCGTCATCACCGATTACAGCGGCGTAGACCCCGAAATACCGGGCGTCAACGGCATCGACGGCTCGATCTGGCCGCGCCCGCGCACCTATTCGCTGCGTCTGAATGTAAACTTCTAAAACGAACGAACCATGAAAATCGACATAAAACATTTCGCCTTGGCGGCGGCAGGCGCAACGATGCTGCTCACTTCGTGCATCGGGGATCTCGACACCCTGCCCCTCAACCCGTCCGACTCGACCTCGGAGACCGTCTACGGGAAAGACGAGAACGGCTACCTGGCCGGGCTCACCAAACTCTATTTCAATTTCGTCTCGAACGACACCACCGACCTGCAGGTCAGCGACGGCGGCGCCTCGGGCTCATCCGCGCATTCTGGACGATCCAGGAGGTTACGGCCGACGCCTGCAAATGCGCCTGGGAGAACGACGCCTGGGTACGCGCCATGAATACCGACACGTGGTCCGACGCCGACAACGACGCGACCTACGCCGTCTACGTACGTACGTTGCAGGGCATCGCCTACGTGAACGAGTACCTGCGCCAGACCGCCTCGGACAAACTCTCCGACCGCGGCGTGAGCAGCGAACTGGCCGCCAGGATCCAGAGCTTCCGCGCCGAGGCCCGTTTCCTGCGCGCCTATTTCTACTGGATCGCCCTCGACGTGTTCGGCGACGTGCCCTTCACGACCGAGACCTCGCCCTTCGGCGGCGGTGTGAACCCCAAACAGGCCTCGCGCAAGGATGTCTTTGACTACTGCATCTCGGAGCTGACCGACCTGGCTTCGGACGAAAGCGCGATGCCTGCCGCACGCTCGAACTACCCGCGTGCCGACAAGGGTGCGGTCAACGGCCTGCTGGCCCGCATGTACCTCAATGCCGAGGTTTATGCCGGCACCCCGATGTGGACGGAGGCCAAATCCGCCTGCGAAGCGATCTTCGGCATGGGCTACTCGCTCTGCCGGAGTATTCCGACCTCTTCCGCGGCGACAACGGCGAGAACGCCGACGCCCTGAAGGAGATCATCTTCGGCGTGGCATACGACGCCGAGCAGACGCAGTCCTACGGCGGCACGTCGTACCTGACGCTGGCAGCCATCGCCGCCACCGACGTGACGGCCGAACAGAAGATCAACGGCGTGAACAACGGCTGGGCCGGCATCCGCGTACCCTACGAATACGTACAGAAATATTTCAACGCCCGCAACGCGGACTACACCACGGGCGAATATACGGTCAACGACAAACGCGGCGGAATGTTCTACATCAAAGGCCGCCAGGAGTCGATGAACGATGCGCTCTATGTCTTCCTCAACGGGTGGACTTGCCTCAAGTTCAACAATATCCCCACGACATGACCAACGACGAATTCCTTGCCACGGCTGCATCGAAGGCATACAGCGACATCGACTTCCCGATGATCCGCCTGGGCGAGATCTACCTGATCTACGCCGAGGCCTGCATGAACCTGGGACAGGCCAACACCGCGCTGCCGAAACTCCAGGAGCTGAGCAACCGCGCCGGGGTATCGGCCCCCTCGTCGGTCACGGCCGACTACCTGCTCGAGGAGCGTGCCCGCGAGCTGATGTGGGAGGGGCACCGCCGCACCGACCTGATCCGCTACGGCAAGTTCACCACCCCGTCGTTCCTCTGGACATACAAGGGCGGCACCTTCACCGTACAGGGGTTCAAGGATTACATGAAAATCTTTGCTATCCCTTCGTCGGAGCTCGCTTCCAACCCCGAACTGCACCAGAATCCCGGCTACGGAAACGCAACCGATAAATAACCAACCCTAAAAATCGTACGACTATGAAAATTACACGATATGCGATGATGCTGGCGGCTGCGACGGGGCTCCTCTCCGCCTGCCAAAAGCTCGACGAGGTAAAGGCCTACGACCCCGACAAGGTCGTGGCGCCCGTGCTGCATGCGCTGCCCGGGGAGATCGTCATTACGCCCGACAACATGGGCTCGACGCAGACCTTCACCTGGGACGCCGCCGACTTCGGCGTCCGCACCCAGATCAACTACTCGATCGAAGCCTCGTACAACGACGGTGCGAAACTGGTGCTCTTCACGGGAATGAACGGCACCTCGTCGGAACAGACCTATGAAAGCCTCAACAACATCCTTGCGCTGTCCGTGGAAGACGGCGGCCTGGGGGTTCCCTCGGGCGAACCTACGGACGTGGATTTCTACATCAGCGCCACGATCGGCACCGACTTCGAGAAATTCTACTCCGCCCCCGCCACCGTCCGCATGACCGTGACGACGGCCGAGCGTACCTATCCCCAGGTCTGGGTAATCGGCGATTACTGCGGCTGGAATTTCGACAACGCACAGGGACTGTTCTGTTTCTCCGGCGACGAGGTCACCTACGAAGCTATCGTTGACTTGGGCGAAAAAGCCGCCAACGGCTTCAAACTGAGCGGCGAAGCCGGTTGGAACGATGCCTGCAACTGGGGCACCGACGGTGATGCTGCGGCACCGGAAACGGAAGCCCCGTCGATCACGCTGATCTCCAGCGGCGGTTCCGGAAACATCATGGTCTATTCCAAGCGCTTCTACCGCTTCGTATTCGACCGTTCGACATTAACGTTAAGCAATAAACTGTCGTTCAACTCGATGGGTATTATCGGCGATGCCACTCCGGGCGGCTGGGACACCGACACGGAGATGAATTTCGACACCCAAAAACAGCGTTTCTGGGTCGACGTCACACTGACCGCCGGGGAATTCAAATTCCGTGCGGACAACGACTGGGCGATAAACTTCGGCGGGGCGGACGGACGCCTTTCGCAGAACGGCGACAACATCAAGGCCACGGCGGGCAACTACCGCGTATACGCAACCCTGAACAACTCTGTGGAGATCACCTACGAACTCAATGCCGGCGACTACGGCACGGGCGGCGGCGAAGAACCCGACCCGGGGCCGGAAAAGGCCGACTGGTACATCCACGGCCAGACCGTCGCAACCCCCGACTGGGGCCCGACGGCCATGGAGAGCGCCAGCTCGAACATCGTGGCCTACAAGGCCGCAGGGGTCGAGGTAGCCGCCAACTCGGAATTCCTCTTCAAGAGCGGCGACGAGTCGCAGTGGATCGGGGCCGACGCCGCATTCGCCGGCAGCAGCCCCTACACCTGCACGATCGGCTCGGCCTTCAAGGTTTCCGCCGACAAGGTCAATGCCGTGATCGCCAAAGCCGGCACGTACGACTACTGGCTGCTGCCCGGCGGGACGCGCCTACGTGATGGCCGCAGGCGCCAAGCCCGAGCTGGTCGCCGACACATGGGGACTGGTCGGCAACATCACCGGATGGGGTGACCTGGGCGACTTCTCCATGAGCGAGGAGGGCGCCTACCTCGTTCGCAAAGGCGTAGCCCTGACCACCGCCAGCGAGTTCAAGATCCGCTTCAACAACGCCTGGGACGACTCCAAGAACTACGGCACGGCGTCGGGCGGTGCGGTCGACATCAACAAGGCCGTCGACATCATCACCAGCGGCGGTTCGCAGAACATGAAAGTCCAGCTCGACGGCACCTACGACATCTATTTCGACCTCGCGAATTCGCAGATATACATCATGTCCGAGGGCAAGACCCCGGCAGAGGCCGAATAACGGCCACCTTTCACGGGACGGCACACAGAGATTGCCGTCCCGTTTCTGGCCTGCCGCCCCTGACCGGACAGCAGGCCCCGAAACGAACTTTAACCGAGATTCCGCTATGAAAAATTTCTTTTCCTGCTGCTGGCACTCGTACTTTCCGTATCCGTGTCGTGCAGCGACGACAAGACCGGCGATACCGGCGGCAGTATGCTCTCCGTGACCCCCACGGAGATAGAATTCGAAGCCGCAGGCGGCAGCCGGCTGCTCGACCTGCGCACCGATGCGGGCGCGTGGTCGCTGACGCAGAGCGACAATACCGCATGGTGCACACCGGCCCTCACATCGGGCAAAACCTCCACGTCGTTCGCGGTCACGGCGACCGCAAACGAGTCGTCGAAACGCTCCGCGACGCTTACCTTCACCGCCCCGGGCTGCGATCCGGTCGTCGTCACCGTGACACAGAGCGGCGATGCCTCCCAGGATTTCGAGGGCGAGCAGGTCGTCGCCCAGCCCGATGCGTGGGACAACCGCAAACGCGCCGACATAAGCTACCAGCTGCTGGTATACAGCTTCGCCGACGGCAACGGCGACAAGGTGGGCGACCTGCCGGGGCTGACCCGGCGGCTCGACTACATCGACGCACTCGGCGCCTCGGCCGTGTGGCTCTCACCGATCCATCCGGCGGCTTCGTACCACGGTTACGACGTGCTCGACTACGAGGCGGTCAACCCCGCCTTCGGGACGGACGCCGACCTGAGGGCATTCATCGACGCGGCCCATGCCCGTGGCATCCGGGTCTACCTGGATTACGTGCTCAACCATACAGGCAAAGACCACCCGTGGTTCAAATCGGCCGCCGCGTCCGAAGGGAGCCCTTACCGTGACCGCTATATCTTCTCCGAAGACCCGCAGGCCGACATCGCAGCCGGACGGATCGACCAGATCGCCACGGAAGGCGCCGCAGGCTACGATGCCGGGCAATGGTTCTCGACCGACACGGGGGCGGGTGCCGCCGGGCGCTTCAAGTTCGTACTCGACTGGACAAATGCCGACAGCCCGACGGTGACCGTTACCGAAACGACCGACGCCGCGGACGCGGACAACACGCAGGGCGGCCCGGACGACAAGTACCTCTATTTCGGCAACGGCACGAGCAAACGCTTCTACGCCAGGGGCGGCAACAGCTACGAACTGACGCTCGACTTCGATTCCGACTGGGGATTCCTCGTCCGCACCTCGACCACGTCGTGGGCCGCAGGCACCAAATACGGCGCCCCGGACAACCGGACGATCATCCGGTTCGGGGAGCCCTTCACCCTGATGTCGAACCGCTCGGCCGACCCGGCCAACGTGCAGTTCTCGCTGCCGACGATGTACCATTCGCACTTCTGGACGGCGGCATTCGCCGACCTCAACTACGGCAAGGCCGCCGAGGCCGAGCAGTCCGGGGCGTTCAAGGCCGTCACCGAAGCGGCCGACAAGTGGGTACGCATGGGCGTGGACGGGTTCCGCCTCGATGCCGTGAAGCACATCTACCACAACGCCTACAACGACGAGAACCCCACGTTCCTCAAGAAATTCTACGACCGCATGAACGAGGCTACAAGGCCGCCGGCGGAGAGGGCGATTTCTACATGGTGGGCGAGATGCTCGACGAAGCGGACAAGGCGGCACCCTATTACCGGGGGCTGCCGGCACTGTTCGAATTCACGTTCTGGTACAAGCTCAAATGGGCGCTGCAAAACGGCATCGGATGCTATTTCGTCAAGGACATCCTCGACGTGCAGCCCCTCTACGCACAGTACCGCAGCGATTACATCGAAGCCACGAAACTTTCGAACCACGACGAGGATCGCACGGGCTCCGACCTGGGGCAGTCCGTCGAAAAGATGAAGGTGGCGGCCGCCGTACTGCTCACGGCGCAGGGCGCACCCTACATTTACCAGGGCGAAGAGCTCGGGTACTGGGGCACCAAATCCAACGGCGACGAATATGTCCGCACCCCGATCCTGTGGGACAAGGCGGGCAACGAACTGGCTTCGGGAAGCCTCTCGGGCAAGATCGACATGCAGATGCTGACCGCAGCAATCTCGGTCGAGGCGCAGGCCGACGACGACGGTTCGCTGCTCAACCTCTACCGCACGTTCGCCCGGCTGCGCAACACCTACCCCGTGCTGGCGCAGGGCAAGATGGTCAAACACCCGGTCTACAACGACGGCAACACCTCGCAGCAATCCATCGCGGCCTGGTACCGCGAACTGGACGGCGAACGGATGCTCGTCGTGCACAACTTCGGCCAGGAGACACAGATACTGACCCTTACCGACCAACCGGACAAGGCTGTAGGCGTCTCAGGTGAAGTGAAGCTCCAGCGCGGCGACGCTTCGTCGAAACTGCTCATGGGTGCCTGGTCGTCGGTAGTGTTCGCGCTCTAAACGACTCGCCATGAAACGGTTGCCCGCATTACTTCTCGCAATGGTACTGGTTGCCTGCGGCACACGGCCGCAGCAACCGGCCGCCCACCCCGACTGGAGTTACAACTCGGTCGTCTACAAAATGAACGTGCGCCAGTACACCCCCGAAGGGACGCTGGCGGCGGCCGCACGCCACCTGCCCCGGCTCAGAGAACTGGGCGTGGACGTCGTCTGGCTGATGCCCGTCTACCCCATCGGCATCAAGGAGCGCAAGGGAACCCTCGGCTCGTACTACGCCATCTCCGACTACGAAGCCGTCAACCCCGAATTCGGCACGCTGGAGGATTTCGACCGGTTCCTGGCCGAAGCCCACAGACTCGGGCTGCGCGTGATCCTGGACTGGGTGGTCAACCACACCTCGCCCGATGCCCGCTGGATCGAGGAGCGCCCGGCCGACTGGTATGTACGTGACTCGCTGGGCAACACCATCGTGCAGTACGACTGGACGGACATCGCCAAGCTCGACTACGGCAACGCGGACATGCGTGCCGCAATGGCGGCCGCCATGCGTTTCTGGCTCGACCGCGGCATCGACGGATTCCGCTGCGACATGGCGTGCGAGGTACCCATCGACTTCTGGCAGCAGACGCTGCCCGCACTGCGGAAGGAGTACCCCGGCATCTACCTGCTCGCCGAGGGCGAAGCCCCCGCATTGCACGACGGGGCGTTCGACGCCTCGTATGCGTGGGAGCTGCACCACCTGCTGAACGACATCGCACAGGGACGGAAAAGCGCCGCAGACCTGCGTGCCTACGTCGCCAGGGATGCCGCTGCCATGCCGCGCGAGGCGTTCCGCCTGATGTTCACCTCGAACCACGACGAAAACTCGTGGGCCGGGACGGAATTCGAGCGCATGGGCGACGCGGCACGCGTGATGGCGTTGCTGACCTTCACGCTGCCCAACGGGCAGCCGCTCGTCTATACCGGACAGGAGATGGGGTTCGACCACCGCTTCGAGTTCTTCGAGAAAGACCCCGTCCCCGCGTGGGAACGCAACGGATTTACGGATTTCTACGCCGCCCTGATCCGGCTGCGCCACGAGAACCCGGCGCTCGCGGCCGGGGAACGCGGCGGGCAGGCCGCATACCCGCTCGGCGAACGAACACCCGACGGCCTGATGCTGTTTTCCCGTACGGCCGGCGGCAACGAGGTGACAGTCGCTGCGAACCTCAGTGCGGAGGAGGTCGCATTTGACCTGCCGTTCGAGGGCTCGCGCCGCGAGTTCTTCACCGGGAAGGAATACACGGGCGGCACCCGCACCGTGCTTCCCGCATGGCAGTGGCTGGTCTTCGCACAAGACAGGAGATAAAAGTTGCGGACATGCGCCGGGGATGCGCGGAAACAGCGCCGGGAACCCGATAGCACCCGACGGGAATAGACAGTAAACCATCCGAGAAGCACGGGGATGCGCATGAGAAGCACAAGGATGCCCCGGGCGAAACGGGAATCGCTGGAAACCGATTTTTTGCTAACTTTACAAACGACGATATTTTGAACCGATTTTTCATGACACTCGCAGCAGCCGGACTGCTCTCCTGCACAGGGACAGGACAGTCCGCATTCGACCCCGCCTCGGTGGCAGACGCCTCGGGCGAGGTTACCCGCGTCGAACCCCTCTCGTGGTGGACGGGAATGCAGACCCCGCTCCAGTTGCTCGTCAACGGGGCCGGCATCGCGGCATACGACGTCCGCATCGAAGGCGGACAGGGCGTCGGGGTGAAGGCCCGCCACAAGGCCGACAGTCCCAATTACCTATTCGTGGACGTGGAGGTGAAACCCGACGCGGAGCCGGGCACCTACTACCTCGTATTCTCGCAGGGGGAACGGCAGTTCAAGGTTCCCTATGAGATCGCGGCACGCGCCGAAGGCTCGGCCGCACGCAAGAGTTTCACCACGGCCGACATGATCTACCTCCTGATGCCCGACCGCTTCGCCAACGGCGATGCGTCGAACGACTCGACGCCCCACACGCGGGAGCGCGCCGACCGCAGCGCCTTCTTCGGCCGCCACGGGGGCGACCTGCAGGGGATGATCGACCACCTGGATTACATCGCAGGGCTGGGCGCCACGGCCGTATGGCCCACGCCGCTGCTGCTGGACGACGAACCCGAAGGTTCGTACCACGGCTACGCCTGCGGCGACTACTACCGCATAGACCCCCGGTTCGGCTCGAACGAACTGTATCGGGAGTTCGTCGGCAAAGCCCACGAGCACGGGCTGAAGGTGATTATGGACATCGTCACCAACCACTGCGGCACGGGCCACTGGTGGATGAAAGACCTACCTTTCAGGGACTGGATACACCAGTTCCCCGAATACACCGGGACGAACGTCTGCTTCTCGACGAACATGGATCCCAACGCTTCGCGCTACGACCTCGACCTGCAGGAGAGCGGCTGGTTCGTGCCGTCGATGCCCGACATGAACCTCGACAATCCCTACGTGCTGCAATATTTCAAGCAATGGGCCGTGTGGTGGATCGAGTATGCCGGCCTGGACGGGTTCCGCGTCGACACCTACCCCTACAACGAGAAGGTGCCGATGAGCGAGTGGTGCGCGGCCGTACGCAGGGAATACCCTGATTTCAACATCGTGGGCGAATGCTGGACGTCGTCGATCCCGCAACTGGCATACTGGCAGGGCGGCAATCCCAACAAGGACGGCTTCGACTCGCACCTGCCGTCGATCATGGATTTCCCGCTGCAGGAGGCCATCTGCCGGGCGCTGCCCACCGACTCGCTCCGCTGGGGCGAGGGCATGACGCGCGTCTACGACTGCCTGTCGCACGATTTCGTCTACCATGACCTGTCGAAAATGATGATCTTCGTCGCCAACCACGACACCGACCGCATCGGCGACATCGTACGCAGAAACCCCGACCGGCTGAAACTCTCGATGGCGATGCTGGCCACGATGCGCGGCATCCCGCAGATATTCTCGGGCGACGAGATGATGTTCACCTCGAAAGACCTCTCGCAGGGACACGGCGGGCTGCGCGTGGATTTCCCCGGCGGCTGGGAGGGCGACGCGGTGAACCTGTTCGACCCCGCGCAGCGCGATGCGGTACAGGCGGGGCTCTTCGACTACACGCAGCGGCTCTTCCAATGGCGCAAGTCGAAGCCCGTGATCCACAACGGCCGCACGATGCACTTCCTCTCGCGCGACAACACCTACGCCTATTTCCGTTATGACGACACCGACGCGGTATTCGTCTTCATCAACAACTCGCGGGGCAAGAAACAGGTGCCGTGGTCGCACTATGCCGAGATCGCCTCGGGGCTAAGCGACGGGCGCAACGTCCTGACGGGCGAAGCCACGGAGGTGGACGATGCCACCACGGTCGGCCCGCGGCAGGCGCTGATCGTAGAATTCAAACGTAAATAACAAGACCGAACCATGAAGAAAACATTTTTATATATCTCCGCGCTGCTGGCCGGTGCAGCCTGCACGGCACAGGAGACGCTCCTCTCGCCCGACGGCCGCCTCCGCCTGGAGTTCAGCCTGGCGGATGGAGGCCGCCCCCCATACGCTCGATTACAAGGAGCGCCCGTGATCCTGCCCAGCGGCATGGGGCTCGAACTGCGCGGCGAAGCCCCAAAGCTGGAATTCGGGGCTGAAATCCGCAAGGGCGAACCAGGGCGCCCGGTATCGCTCTACGACGGGTTCACCCTCGGGCAGGTGGCCCGCAGCGAGTCCGACCAGACATGGCGTCCCGTATGGGGCGAGCAGGCCGAGATCCGCGACCGCTATAACGAAATGGCCGTCACGCTGCGGCAGGCCGCGACAGGCCGCGACATGACGATCCGCTTCCGGCTCTACGACGACGGGCTCGGATTCCGCTACGAATTCCCGAACAGGAGTCGCTGACCTATTTCGTCATCGGCGAGGAGAAAACACAGTTCGCCATGGCGGGCGACCACACGGCGTTCTGGATCCGGCGACTACGACACGCAGGAGTACGACTACACGGAGTCGAAACTCTCGCAGATACGGGAGCTGATGCCCGGCGCCATCACGCCCAACTCGTCGCAGACGCCCTTCTCGCCCACGGGCGTACAGACGGCCCTGCAGATGAAGAGCGACGACGGGCTCTACATCAACATCCACGAAGCGGCGCTGGTCGACTATGCGTGCATGCACCTCGACCTGGACGACCGGAATTTCATCTTCACCTCGCACCTTACGCCCGACGCACAGGGGTGGAAAGGCTACATGCAGGCGCCCTGCCATACCCCGTGGCGCACGGTGACGGTCTCGGACGACGCCCGCGACATCCTCGCCTCGCATTTGATCCTGAACCTCAACGAGCCGTGCGCCTATGACGACACCTCGTGGATCAAGCCCGTGAAATACATGGGCGTATGGTGGGAAATGATCACCGGCAAGAGCGACTGGGCCTATACGCGCGACGTGCCGTCGGTACAGCTCGGCGTGACGGATTACGCCCGATGCAGGCCCAGCGGCCGCCACGGCGCCAACAACGAGAACGTGAAGCGGTACATCGACTTCGCGGCGGCACACGGGTTCGACCAGCTGCTCGTCGAAGGCTGGAACGTCGGCTGGGAGGACTGGTTCGGGCACACGAAGGATTACGTCTTCGATTTCGTGACCCCCTACCCCGATTTCGACATCGCCGCACTGAACGAATATGCGCACGGGAAAGGCATCCGGCTGATGATGCACCATGAAACGTCGGCTTCGGTGCGCAACTACGAACGCCACATGGAAGCGGCCTACCGCCTGATGGACAAATACGGGTACCACTCGGTCAAGAGCGGGTACGTGGGCGACATCCTGCCCCGCGGCGAGCACCATTACGGGCAGTGGATGAACAACCACTACCTCTATGCCGTCCGCCGGGCCGCCGACCACAAGATCATGGTCAACGCCCACGAGGCGGTGCGCCCGACGGGCCTCTGCCGCACCTACCCCAACCTGATCGGCAACGAGTCGGCACGCGGCACGGAGTACCAGGCGTTCGGCGGCTCGAAGCCCCACCATGTGACGATCCTGCCCTTCACGCGCCTGCAGGGCGGCCCGATGGACTACACGCCCGGCATCTTCGTGATGGACGTCGCGGAGGTCAACCCCGGCAACCACTCGCACGTCAACGCGACGCTCGCCAACCAGCTGGCGTTGTACGTGACGATGTACTCGCCGCTGCAGATGGCGGCAGACCTGCCCGAGCACTATGAGAAATACA
>JBKSUH010000025.1:0-18202 GCA_047233565.1 Alistipes sp. | reverse complement strand
GGATATCGAGTGGCACATGATCGGCCACCTGCAGACCAACAAGGTGAAGTATATCGCCCCGTTCGTGTCGCTGATCCATTCGGTCGACAGTGCGCGGCTGGCCGAAACCATCCAGCGCGAAGCCGCCAAATGCGGCCGCACGATCGAGATACTGCTCGAAATCCGCGTCGCCGACGAGGAGAGCAAATCGGGCTGGGAGCTGGATGACCTGATGCAGTACCTCCGCACGGCGCCTTTCGCGCAGATGCCGAACATCTGCGTACGCGGCGTGATGGGCATTGCGACCAATACCGACGACTGGGAGGTGATACGCCGCGACTTCAGGGAGCTGAAGCGCTGTTTCGACCTGTTGCAGCCCAATTTCGGGGCGCGGTTCAACATCCTGTCGATGGGCATGTCGCACGACTACCCCATCGCCGTCGAGTGCGGCTCGACGATGGTGCGTGTCGGGTCGCTGATATTCGGGGAGAGGACTACGCGAAGTAAACGGAGAAGCCGTCCGTTCCGGCGCGGTAAATCCCCGGAGGTGCGCAGGAGCGGGATTATAAACGGCGGACAGCCGGAATGAAGCCTAAATTTGAAAAATGAATCGTATTATGAAGGTAGGATTTATCGGATTCGGAAATATGGCGCAGGCTCTTGCCGAAGGGTTTGCCGCGACGGGGCGTTGAAGCCCTGCCAGATCGCGCCTGCGCCCGCGACCGGGCCAAACTGCGGCGCAATACGGAGCCGAAAGGCTTTCTGGCTTTCGACGATGCCGCCCGTGTCGCGGAGTTCGCCGACATGGTGATCGTAGCCGTGAAACCCCATCAGGTTGAAGCGGTTTTGTCGCCCGTGAAGGAGCTGCTGGCCGGGAAAATCGTCGTTTCGGTGGCTGCCGGCATGACGTTCGAAAGTACGAAACCATACTTGCGCCCGAACGCACCATCTCAGTACGGTTCCCAACACGCCGGTCGCCGTCGGCGAGGAATCGTTGTCTGCGAACGTCTCCACTCGCTCCGATGCCGAGTGGAAAGAGACGGAGCGGCTGTTTTCGCACGTCGGGCTGGTGATGCGGTCGATACTCCCCTGCTGGGACTTGCCGGGACGATCTGCGGCTGCGGTCCCGCGTTCGTGGCGATGTTCATCGAAGCGTCGCCGACGCCGCCGTCAAACACGGCATCGCACGCGCCGACGCCTACCGCATGGTCAGCCAAATGGTCGTCGGCACGGGCAATTGCAGCTGGCGACGGGACAGCATCCCGGCGCGATGAAGGATGCGGTTTGTTCGCCCGGCGGCACGACGATCGTCGGCGTCGCCGAACTCGAACGCAAAGGTTTCGCGGCGCGGTGATCGACGCCGTGGACGCGATTCAGAACAAAAGTAATCGGATTTATCTAAAAGCCCGGACCGAACGTCCGGGCTTTTGTCTGTCATGTCAGTGTGCAGGAGCGCCGCGAAGGACGTGTCGTGCGCGTTCGACCGACTTGATGCCGGCGCTTGTCTTGTGACTGCGGCGGGGTATGTCCGAGCGGACGTTACTTTGCGGTACGCGGGTTTGCGACCGAGTCGCGGAAGATCCTTTCAGGCGGCAGTTGCAGCTGCGTCCGGCAGCATACCTCCTCCCGGATGCTCTCCAGCAGCAGTCTGACGGCCGTTTTCCCGATCTCTTCGACGGGCTGGCCGATGCGGGTTATGGCCGGAACCAGAAAATCCAGATAGGGATTGTCGTCGAACGACACCACGGAAATATCTTCGGGGATCCGCAAACCCGATTCGCGTATGGCTTTGACCGCGCCGAGCAGGATCGTATTGCTCAGGGCGAATATCGCCGTGGACGGTCGGGACCTGCCACGGCGAGCTTGGTCTGCCGGTAGCCGTTCTCCAGCGAGAATGCGTCGCCGGTTATGATGGCTTCCTCCTGCAGTCCCGCTTGTCGGAGCGCGTCGAGATAACCCTGCACGCGCCGGCGGTTCGGCATCGAATGGGGAACGCCCTGTATGCAGGCGATTCTGCGGTGTCCTCTCTGCAGCAGAATCCGGGTCGCCTCCACGCCTCCGCGGTAGTTGTCGGTGCAGACGTACGGCAGCGAGGTTCGCTCGAAACTGCGGTCCACCAGCATGACGGGAACCGAGCGGTCCACCTTTCGAGGTGGTCGGGCGTCCGGCCGCACGGAACGGCCACGATGCCGTCCACCCGGCGCGAAAGCATCGTCCGGATGCCCTCCTGCTCGTTTTCTTCGTTCTCCATGGTATCGACCACCATTACCGTATATCCGTGGCTGCGGGCTTCCCGGATGATGGCGCTGGCGATGTCGGCGAAATAGGGGTTCGACACCTGCGGAATCAGTAAGCCCAGCGTATTGGTGCGCTTCATGCGCAGTCCTTTCGCCAGAAGGCTCGGCGTGTAGTCGCACCGTCTGGCTTCGGCGAGATCAGCTCGACGGTTTTCCGGCTGATGCGGTATTTCTCCGCCTGTCCGTTCAGTACCCGCGAAACGGTCGATATGGCGAATCCGGTCCGTTTGGATATGGTGACCAGCGTCTCTTTCATGCGGCGTTCTGTTATATTATTTATGGATGCGGAACCGTATGGATGCCGGAACCCGTATGGATGCCGGAACCGTATGGATGCCGGCCCGTTTCGGTTCTTCCGGTTCTTCCGGTTCTTCCGGTTCTTCCGGTTCTTCCGGTTCTTCCGGTTCTTCCGGTTCTTCCGGTCAGCTCTCCAACCTGTTTACCAACCTGTTTACCAACCTGTTTACCGGCTTGTTTACCGGCTTGTTCTCCGCCTGCTCTCCGACCTGCTTCCCGCCTGTTTCCCGACCTGCTTTCCATCCTGTTCTCCGGCTCTGTCTGCCTGTCCGAATACACCGGCGCGGATTGTTGCCCGGTTTTTGTTTCGAACAAAAGTAGCCATTTTTCGGATGCGGCAAGAAAATAATGATAGGCATATGAAAAATACCATAAAAAAGCTTGTAATTTTCTTTTATTGTCTTTATACTTGCATATGTGATTGCACAAACGATTGCGCAATACCTGATATTGATAATCTGAAATTATAACCTATGGAAAAATTGTGATTGTCGGCAGCGCCAATACCGACCTGATCGTCCGGCCGACCGATTCCGTCGCCCGGCGAGACCGTTCTCGGCGGCGAATTCCGGATCGTTTCCGGCGGCAAAGGTGCCAATCAGGCCGTCGCCGTCGCGCGGCTGGGCGGCGACGCCCTTTCGTGGCGCGTATCGGGACCGACCTTTCGGAGATGAACTGATGGCCCGCTACACCGCGGAAAAGATGGATACTTCGCATGTCGTCCGCGATTCTCAGGCCCCTACGGGCGTGGCGCTCATCACGGTCGATAATTCGGCCGAAAACTGCATCGTCGTGGCTCCCGGAGCGAACGCGCGGCTTTCCAGAAAGGATATCGACGACGTCCGGCCCGAACTGGCGAAGGCAGGCTATCTGCTGATCCAGCTCGAAATACCGCTCGAAACCGTGGAATACGCGATACAGACCGCCGCCGAATTGGGCGTGAGGGTGATTCTCAATCCGGCGCCTGCGGGCAGATCGACGAAAAGTACCTGAAATACGTCTACCTCCTTACGCCCAACGAGTCGGAGTGCGCCCGCTACGGACGTCCGTACTGAACGGGACGGATGCGGCAGCCGCAGCGGAGACGCTGTTGAACAAGGGTGAAGAACGTGATCGTCACCTGCGGTTCGCGCGGCGCGCTCGTGAAAATGCCGATATTTGCACGGTGGTGCCCGCATGCCGTGTTTCGGCAGTCGATACGACCGCGGCGGGCGACGTTTTCAACGGGGCGCTGACCGTGGCGCTGGCGGAAGGCTTGCCGCTCTTGACGCTGCGCGCTGCAACGCACGCCGCCGCCCTCTCGGTGACCCGCATCGGGGCGCAAAGCTCGATTCGACGCGCCGCGAAGTGGACGACGCCCGTTTGCGAATAACGGCCGATCCGCCGACCGAATGACAACCCTTTAAAACTTCGAATATGTTTGTAGTAAACGATTATGCGACCGCCGTGATACTCTGCATTGTCACGATGTTGTGCTGGGGCTCGTGGGGCAACACTCAGAAACTGGCAGGCAGGACATGGCGTTATGAACTCTTCTACTGGGACTATGTCGTCGGCATGCTCCTTTTTCGCTGATCCTCTGCTTTACGCTGGGCAGCATCGGCAGCGAAGGCCGTCCCTTCCTCGAAGATCTCGCGCAGGCTGCGCCCAAGGCCCTCGGCAGCGTACTGCTCGGCGGCGTCATCTTCAACGCCTCGAACATCCTGCTTTCCGCCTCCGTGTCGCTGGCCGGACTGGCCGTCGCCTTTCCGCTGGGCGTGGGTCTGGCGTTGGTGCTGGGCGTGGTCATCAATTACATGGGAGCGCCGAAGGGCGACCCCGTCATTCTGTTCCTCGGCGTGGCGCTGATCGTCATCGCCATCGTCTGCAACGGAATCGCTTCGGACGGGTCCGAAGGAGCCGGGTTCCTCGGCGCAAACCGCAAAGGCATTCTGCTGGCGGTGCTGGCCGGCGTCCTGATGTCGTTCTTCTACCGCTTCGTGGCCGCGGCAATGGACCTCGACAACTTCGAATCCCCCACCCCGGCATGCTGACGCCCTATTCGGCGATCTTCATCTTCTCGGTGGGCGTCCTGCTGAGCAACTTCGTCTTCAACACGCTCGTCATGAAACGGCCCTTCGTCGGTACGCCGGTCGGTTACGACGCCTATTTCAAGGCTCGGCCCGCACCCATTTGGTCGGGATGCTGGGCGGCGCGGTCTGGTGTCTGGGTACGGCGTTCAGCTACATTGCGGCGGGTAAGGCCGGGGCCGCCATTTCCTATGCGCTGGGACAGGGCGCGCCGATGGTCGCCGCCGTCTGGGGCGTTTTCGTCTGGAAGGAGTTCGGGCGCGGGCCGCTCGGTGGGCTGGCTGCTGGCGGTCATGTTCTCTTCTTTATTCTCGGTCTGGCATGTATCATTCTTCCGGAGGCAACTGAATAACCTGAAACGATGAAGAAACTTTTGATTCTGGCGGCGCTTGCCGCCCTCTGTACGCCGGCGGTCCGGGCGCAGCAGACGCCGCCGCACCCCTGCGGGTGATTTTCGATACCGACATGGGCAACGACGTGGACGATCCGCTGGCGCTCGATATGCTTTACAAGGCGGTGGACCGGGGTGAAATCACCCTGCTCGGCATTCTCAGCAGCAAGGATACCGAGTTTTCGCCCCGCTATATAGATATGATGAATACGTGGTACGGCTATCCCGAAATTCCGGTCGGGAGGGTCCGTGACGGCGTGGTGCTCAAACGCGACGACTACGCGCTGTCTGCGAGTCGGGACTTTTCCCCGCAGTCGCAGGGACCGGGACTACGGCGATCCGTAACCCTTTACCGCCGCCTGCTGGCCGAGAGTCCCGACAGCTCGGTCGTGGTCGTCTCCGTCGGTTTCTCGACCAATCTCGGCCGCCTGCTGGAGAGCCGGGGCGATCGGTATTCGCCGCTGGACGGCATCGAACTGGTGAAGCGCAAGGTGAAGTCCTGTTCGGTGATGGGCGGAAGCTTCGGCGACAAGCCCCGCGCCGAATACAATATCGTGAACGACATCCCCAACGCCAAGCGGCTTTTCGCGCTCTGTCCCGTACCCGTCGCGGTCGTGTCGCTCGAACTGGGCAAGACGGTGAATTATCCGAGCCAGCATCGAAACCGATTTTGCGTGGGCCGGAAAGCACCCGATGGTCGAGGGCTACAAAGCCTACCGCAAGATGCCTTACGACCGTCCTACATGGGACATGATGTCGGTGCTGTATGTCCTGCGTCCCGAAATGTTCGGGTGTCCGAACCGGGAATCATCTGCGTGGACGATCAGGATACACCTATTTCACGCCGACGCCGCGCGGAAAGCATACGGTGCTCACCCTGACGCCCGGACAGCAGGATGCCGTGCTGCGATTCTTCGTGCGGAGCTCTTCGAAGCCTGCAAAGTACAGGTAGACACCCTGCGGTTCGGGAGACGGCTCCTTGGGGCGGGTCTTGACGAAATAAGCCGGAGTCCGAGACTCCGGCATTTCGTGTCCGGGCTTGGGTCCCCGTATGCGGTACGCCGCCCTACCTCACCCGCAGCGAGCGGCCGATGCGCAGCACCGTGGTCGATTTGATATTGTTCATGCGGCAGATGTTGTTTACCGTCGTGCCGTATCTGCGGGCTATTGCGCCCAGCGTATCGCCCGACTTGATGCGGTGATACTTCATGGCGGCCTTTTCGGCGGCCTCCTTCTTGTCCTGCTCCTCGTTGGCGATCTCGTCGTCGAAGTCCTGCCCCGCGTTCGAATAGATGCTGAAGAACGATTTCTTCAGCAGGAACGTTTCTCGGCTCAGGATGCCGTTCTTGAAGTCGATCAGCCGTTCGGGGTCGAACGACTGGCCGTAATAGCGCGTCTCGAAATGCAGATGCGGACCCGTCGAGCGTCCCGTCGAGCCGCCCAGACCGATGATCTGTCCCGCTTCGACCCACTGGTTCGGCTCGACCATGCGCTCGAAAGATGGCCGTAATAGGTCTCCAGCCCGTTGTCGTGGCGGATGATGACCAGATTTCCGTACCCGCCCTTGTTGTATTCCGAGATTCGCACCCGGCCGCAGAATGTGGCGTAAACCGATCGCCCGTCTTGAGCGGCAGATCGACGCCCTGATGCTGGCGGCGACGGCGCGGACCGTACTGCCGCGCGGATGCACCGAGCCCTGATACGGGCAGTGGTAGCCGGTCAGCGAGTCGATCAGGTCGATGACCACCGATTTGGGCATCGACGACATGTCTACCTCCTTGTAGGAAGAGCGTCTTCGTATCCCAGTATTTCTCGAAGATGGTGCTGTCCTTGGCCACTTCGCGGTTGCGGACGTATTTCCATGTGTTGTTGCTGTAGAGCACCACCTGCACCGCGTCGTTGCCTGAGTCGAGCGTGTCGAGGACTACGACGTCGTTGGTATCGAAAATCGACTCGATCTGCTTGCCAGCCGCAGGCGCAGCGCGGCGATGGAATCCACCGCTGCGGCCTCTTCGGGCGACAGGGCCGCGACGTGCAGCGAATCGGTTTTGCGTTCGGCCTGCGGCGCTGCGGCCGATGCCGAGAGTGCCGCAATGGCGGCCATATAGGTGAGGCAGTATTTTTTCATCTGTATTTTATTGTTGTCGGATAAATTCTTCGGCAGCTTCCAGCGCCTTGTAAAATTCCTCGCCGAAACGGCGCACGATCGGTTCGCGCAACGCCTTGTAGACCGGGATTCCCAGCCTGCGGCCGCATTCGCGCGCCGGGGCGCAGACCGACCAGCGGTGGTAGTTGAGCCCTGCCGTGCCGTTCGAAAACCGCACGACGCGGATCGGATAGAGGTGGCATGAGATCGGTTTGCGGAAGGCGGTCTTGCCCTCCAGCCACGCCTTTTCGATGGCGCAGAGCGTGATGCCGTTCTCCGAGTAGGTGTAGGCGCATTCCGCGTCGCCGACCAGCGGCGTGGTCAGGTCGCCGTCTTCGTCGATGACCATGAAGCCCTGCCGCTCGACGGCCTCGATGCCCTCGGGCGTCATATAGGGCTTGTAGGCCGCATATTCGCGTTCGAGAATATCGACCTCTTCCGCTTCGAGCGGCGCTCCGGCGTTGCCTTCGACGCAGCAGATGCCCTTGCAGGCCGCGATGTCGCATGCGAAGCATTCGCGCAGCAGGTCGGCGCTTACGATTTTGTCGTCTATCTCGATCATTTGCGGCAGGTGTCGGTGATAACGAGGTCGAACATCTCCCCAGCGTCATGCCCATGGCTTTCGCCTGCTTGGGCACGATGCTTCCCGCACTCATGCCGGGAATGGAGTTGATCTCTATCATATAGGGTTTGCCTTCGGGCGTGACGATGAAATCGACGCGTACGACACCCGAGCAGCGGCATGCCCTGTAAGCGATGCGGGTCATGCGGTGCAGTTCTTCCGCAATTTCCGGGGCGATGTCGGCGGGGGTTATCTCGTCCGAATAGCCTTCGGTGTATTTGGCCTGGTAGTCGAAGAAATCCTTTTTCGATACGATCTCCGTGATCGGGAACAGGTATTCCCTGCCTCCGGCCACCATCATGCCGCAGCCCATTTCACGGCCCGCGATGCACTCTTCGATCAGCACCTCGTCGCTTTGGGCGAAGGCCGCCTCGATGGCGGGCAGCACCTCGTCGCGCGTATGGACTTTCGTCACGCCGAACGAGCTGCCGCTGGCGTTGGGCTTGATGAAAAGCGGAAGCCCGAATTCGGCGATTACTTCGTCCGGGTCCGCGGTCTCGCCCTTGCAGAGGAAAATTTCACGGGCGAGGTTGATGCCGCGGCCCGCCACGGTGCGCTTGGTGGTGACTTTGTCGAAAGTGATGACCGACGAGGTCATCGAGCACGACGAATAAGGGACGCCCATCATGTCGAGGTAGCCTTGCAGTTTGCCGTCCTCGCCGGGCGTGCCGTGGATGATGATCAGGGCGTAGTCGAACGCTTTGCGCTCGTCTTCCACCGTGAGCGAAAAATCGTTCTTGTCGACCTGCCACTCGCGTCCGTCGGGGGCTGTGTAGTGCCAGTCGCGGTGGTGGAGGTCGATGACCGTGATGTCGTATTTCGTGTGGTCGAGCGCCGCCTCGATCTGTGCGGCGCTCTGGAGCGCGATCCCCCGTTCGGGCGAATCGCCGCCCGCCATGAGGGCAATCTTCAGGCGTGTCATTGTCAGGGGTTGTATATGTCTTTATATCTGAATTCCAGTATTTCCTGTACCATTTGTGCATACTGCCGCGCCTCGGCGTGGCTGTCGTCTGCTTGCAGTACGCGGTTGAAGTCGTTGAGGGCTGCACCCCACTCGTTGAGGCGGTAGTGGAGCTTGCCCCGTTCCATGTAGAGCGCCGTGTTTTCCGGATCGGCGGCGATCTGTGCCGTCAGGGCCGATTTGCGGGCTGTCGGGTTCCACAGCCCCTTGCGGCGGATGTGGTCGGCGACGCCCTTGTCGAGCATCTGCGAGACATCCTCGCCCCGCCCGATGCGCCCGCGGATTTGGGTCGCGGAAAAATCCTGCAGCGGGGCGTCTTCCAGCACCGTGATGCGGCCGGGGAACCTGTCCACCCTTTCGCCGCGGCGGGGATAGACGTATACCGGGTATTCGAGGATGCGGTCGTACTCTTTCCAGCCGTCGAGCCGTTCGAGCTGGTCGGCGCCCATCAGGATCGAAAACTCCATATCCGCGCCGTGGTTCTCGGCCAGGTAGCGCAGCGTGTCGATCGTATACGACGGCTTGGGCAGCAGAAATTCGACGACCGAGGGTTTTATCCGGTCGGGATAGCGCGACGCCGCGCAGGCCGCCTCGGCCATTTCGAACCGATCCATCTCGGGGGCCAGCTCTTCGGCCTGTTTATAGGGGCTCTGGGGCGAAACGACGAGCACCAGCTCGTCGCACAGTCCTTTTTCCACGGCGTATTCCGCCAGGGCGATGTGCCCTTTATGGATGGGGTTGAACGACCCGAAATAGAGCATGACGCGTTTCATGGCTGCCGTGCGATGAATTGGTCGATGATCGCAGTCGTTTCGCGGATCGCCTCGTCGAGCGAGTCGTTTACGACGATGTGGTCGAATTCGGGGGCTTTCGTCAGTTCGAATTCGGCCTTCGCCACACGGCGGTCTATCACTTCCGGGGCATCCGTGCCGCGGCCTTCGAGCCTGCGGCGCAGCTCTCGACCGAAGGCGGCATGACGAATATCGAGCATGCGTCGCCGCCGAAGATACGCTTGAGATTGATGCCGCCGATCACGTCCACGTCGAAAACGATGATGTTGCCTTTGGCCCAGATGCGCTCAACTTCCGAGCGCAGCGTGCCGTAGCAGGTGCCTTTGTAAACCTCTTCCCACTCCACGAACCGGTTTTCGGCCACGGCCTGCATGAACTCTTCGTGCGTCATGAAGTGGTAGTCGCAACCGTGGCGCTCGCAGCCGCGGGGTGCGCGGCTGGTCGCCGATACCGAAAATTCGAACTGCGGGAACCGTTTCAGCAATTCGCGTACGATGGTCGTCTTCCCGGAACCGCTCGGCGCGGAGAATATGATAACCTTGCCCATTATAATATGTTCAGTACCTGTTCTTTGATCTTCTCCAGCTCGTCCTTCATCTTAACTACGAGTATCTGGATGTTCGATTCGTTGGCCTTCGAGCCCATCGTGTTGATTTCGCGGCCCATCTCCTGTGCGATGAAGCCCAGTTTGCGGCCTGCGCCCTCCTCTTGGGCGGCCACCTCGCGGAAATACCTGCAGTGGTTGGCCAGGCGTACCTTCTCTTCGGTGATATCGAGTTTTTCGAGGTAGAAGATCATCTCCTGCTCCAGCCGGTTGCGGTCGACGTCTATCTGCAGCTTTTCGAGGTTTTCCAGCAGGCGGGCCCTGACCGTCTCCGTGCGGGCCTTTTCGAAAGGCACGACCTCCTGTTTGTAGCTTTCGATCCTGTCCACGCGGCCGAGCAGGTCGGCGATCAGGATGGCGCCTTCCTGCATGCGGAATGCGTCGAGCCGGGCGGCGGCGGCTTCCGTCGCGGCGATCAGCGCCGCATGCTCCTCGTCGGATATGCTCTCCGTCTCGGTCGATATCACTTCGGGCAGACGCATGATGACGGGCACGATGGCGTCGTAGTCGGCGTCGATGCCCGCGAAGGCCAGCGTGTCGGTCATCTGGTGCAGGTATTCGCGGAACACCTCTTTATTTATACGCGCCGGCGTCTCCACGGCCTGCGACTCGACGGTCACGAAGACATCGACCTTGCCGCGCTGGATCGTGCGGGCGATGATGTTGCGTATTTCGTATTCCGACTGGCGGTATACGGCCGGCAGCCGCAGTCCGAGGTCGAGCTGTTTGGAGTTGAGCGAGCGGATTTCTACCGTGATCTTTTATTTTGCAGAGCGGCTTCGCCTTTGCCGAAGCCCGTCATCGATTTTACCATTGCGGCGGATGTTAAGTTTGGGCAAAAGTAATAAAAACAATTCAAAATGCCGAGCGTTCGGGACGCCGAGTGAAATTTCTTTGAACAAGTTTTGCACAACTGTTGTATTCTCCGGAATATTTTATTTATATTTGTGTTAGTAAACTAACAGGCTGGAGTCCGAAACACTAAATTCACATCCGAATATTATGAAAAAGCACAATTTCAACGCGGGACCCTCGATCCTCGCAGACGAAGTCATCCAGAACGCAGCAAAAGCTATCGTAGATTTCAACGGTTCGGGCCTTTCCCTGCTTTCGATTTCGCACCGGACGAAGGATTTCGAGAACGTGATGGCCGAGGCCGACGCGCTCTTCCGTGAGTTGCTCGGCATCCCCGACAACTACAAGATCTTCTATATCGGCGGCGGTGCCAGCACGTTCTTCTACGAGGTGCCCGCCAACTTCCTCGGTAAGAAAGCAGGTTACGTGAATACCGGCGTCTGGGCGAAGAAAGCCATGAAGGAGGCCAAGCGTTACGGCGAAGTGGAATTGCTGGCGTCGTCCGAAGACCGCAATTTCACCTATATTCCCAAGGGTTTCGCCATCCCCTCCGATCTGGATTACGTGCATATCACCTCCAACAATACGATCTACGGCACCGAGTACCACGAGGACCTCGTTTCGCCCGTTCCCTGATCGCCGACATGTCGTCGGACATCCTTTCGCGTCCGGTCGATGTGACCAAGTACGCCATGATCTACGGCGGCGCGCAGAAGAACCTCGCCCCTGCGGGCGTTGCGTTCGCCATCATCCGCGAGGATATGCTCGACAAGATCGTGCGCGACCTGCCGACGATGGTTTCGTTCCGCACCCATGTCGAGAACGGCTCGATGTTCAATACGCCGCCCGTGTTCCCGATCTACGTGCTCAAGGAGACCCTCAAGTGGCTCAAGTCGATCGGCGGCGTTCCCGAAATCTACCGCCGCAATCAGGCCAAGGCCGCGCTGCTCTACGACGAGATCGACCGCAACCCGCTCTTCCGCGGCACGGTGGACAAGGAGGACCGTTCGCTGATGAACATCTGTTTCGTGATGGCCGACGGTTACGAGGAGCTGGCTCCCGAATTCATGGAGGCCGCCAAGAGCCGCGGCATCGTGGGCATCAAGGGCCACCGCCTGGTGGGCGGCTTCTGCGCATCGTGCTACAACGCACTTCCGAAGGAAAGCGTCGAGGTGCTCGTAGAGTGCATGCAGGAGTTCGCCGCCAAACACGCGAAATAACGGACGGCCATGGCGCATTTCTTTACGTTCACTCCGAAGAAAAAGGCGGCCACGGACATCGATTTTATTCATCTGATAGAAAGTACAGGTATGAAAATATTAGTTGCGACCGAAAAGCCTTTTGCCAAGGAGGCTGTCGACGGCATCCGCAGATCGTCGAAGGCGCCGGATACGAACTGGCCCTGCTCGAAAAATATACCGACAAATCGGAACTGCTCTCGGCCGTGGCCGACGTGGATGCGCTCATTGTCCGCAGCGACAAGGTGACGGCCGAAGTCATCGGGGCGGCGAAGAACCTGAAGATCGTGGTTCGTGCCGGTGCGGGTTACGACAACGTGGATCTCGCGGCCGCCACGGCGCGCGGTATCGTGGTGATGAATACCCCGGGGCAGAACTCCAACGCCGTGGCCGAGCTGGCGCTCGCCATGATGGTCTTCATGTCGCGCAACCGCTTTACGCCCGGTACGGGTTCGGAGATACAGGGCAAGACCCTCGGCATCCACGCCTACGGCAATGTGGGCAAACTCGTGGGGCGCAAGGGTAAGGCGCTGGGCATGAACGTCATCGCCTACGACCCCTTCATCACGGATGCGGCGGTGTTCGAAGCCGACGGTGTGAAGAAGGTGGATTCCCTCGAAGATTTGTACAGGCAGGCCGATTTCCTGTCGCTGCACATCCCGGCTACGGAGCAAACCCGCGGCTCGATCGGCTACGAACTGCTGATGTCGATGCCCAAGGGTGCCACGCTGGTCAACACCGCCCGCAAGGAGGTGATCGACGAACAGGGTGTCGTGCGTGCGCTGACTGAACGCGAAGACCTGAAATACATTACCGACATCGCTGCCGGGAACCAGGCCGAGCTGGACGAGAAATTCGGCAAGCGGGTGTTTGCCACCGCCAAAAAGATGGGGGCCGAGACCGCCGAGGCCAATATCAACGCGGGTCTGGCCGCAGCCACCCAAATCGTCGATTTTTTCAGGAACGGCAATACGCGGTTCCAGGTGAACAAATAGCGGATAACGGTGCGTGAAAGGCGGGAGCGAAGGCTGCGCCCGCCTTTTTCGCTTTAATACATTAATTCATATGGTGAAAATCAAACCTTTTTGCGGGATACGTCCCCCGAAACAGTATGCGTCCGAAGTGGCGTCGCGCCCCTATGACGTGTTGAATTCCGCCGAGGCCAAGGCCGAGGCCACCGAACGCTCGTTGCTGCACATCATCAAGCCCGAAATAGATTTCGAGCCTATTGCCGACGAACATTCGCAGGAGGTTTACGACAAGGCGGTCGAGAATTTCCGTGCATGGCGTGAGAAGGGCTGGCTCGAACAGGATCCCGGGGAGTATTATTACATCTATGCGCAGACGATGGACGGCCGCACGCAATACGGACTGACCATGTGCTGCCATTACGAGGACTACCTCTCGGGGGCGATCAAGAAACACGAACTGACGCGTCCCGACAAGGAGGAAGACCGCATGATCCACGTCCGCAACCAGCAGGCCAATATCGAACCGGTGTTCTTCGCCTATCCCGACAACGCCGAGATCGACGCCATCGTGGCCGACGTGGTGAAGAACAACGACCCGGAATACGATTTCACGGCTGCCGACGGCTTCGGCCATAAGTTGTGGGTTATCCGCGACAAGAAGACCAACGACCGTATCACGGAGATTTTCGCGGGCATCCCGGCGCTCTATGTCGCCGACGGGCATCACCGCACAGCCGCCGCGGCGCGCGTGGGACAGGAGTGCCAGGCAAAGAACCCCGGCCATACGGGCACGAGGAGTACTGCTACTTCCTTGCCGTGACCTTCCCCGCGGGCCAGCTCCGCATCATCGACTACAACCGCGTGGTGAAGGACCTGAACGGTCTGACCTCCGCCCAGCTGCTCGAAAAGCTGGCCGAAACTTCACCGTCGAGGACAAGGGCGCCGAAGAGTACCGCCCTTCGGGACTGCATAACTTCTCGATGTACCTCGACGGCCGTTGGTACAGCCTGACGGCCAAGCCCGGCACTTACGACGACAACGACCCGATCGGGGTGCTGGACGTCACGGTGCTGTCGAATCTGGTGCTGGACCGGATTCTGGACATCAAAGACCTGCGCACTTCGAAGCGGATCGACTTCGTGGGCGGCATCCGCGGTCTGGGCGAGCTGAAACGCCGCGTGGACAGCGGCAGATGAAGGCGGCTTTCGCCCTCTATCCCGTCTCGATGCAGCAGCTCATCAACATCGCCGACACGGGCAACATCATGCCTCCGAAGACGACGTGGTTCGAGCCGAAACTCCGCTCCGGCGTGGTGATCCACTCCTTCGAGGAGTAGCCGCCGTCCGCGTTCGATTGAAAGACAGCCCGAAAAGGCTGTCTTTTTGCGGATGCGCCGGAATCGCTATCTTGCAGTAATGCTGGTCTTTTCGTGTGGAGCCTCTTTTTCCTCGTCTGGTTCTGCATCGGCGGCCATAGGGGCGAAAATAAATACGGACCCGATCCCAAGGCGGAATAAAACCTCCGAAATGTTTTGTGTGCAGTGCGTTCGGGATGCTGGATTCCGGCCGCACTGCTTTCACTTATCCGTTTTCGTGATAAGATTTGTTGCATTCGTTTAGAATCTTCGGGATTTTTATATATTTGTAAGGAACTTAACAAAACTACGGCTTATGGCTAAAATAAAAGGAACAGTCGTTGTCGATAAGGAACGCTGCAAAGGATGCGGAGTGTGCGTCGCTTCGTGTCCGTGCGACGTGCTGGAATTGTCGGCAGAGGTGAACAGCAAGGGCTATCCCATATCCCGGATGGTGAATCCCGATGCCTGCACGGGGTGTGCTTCGTGTGCGGTGATTTGCCCCGATAGCGTCATCACGGTTTATCGTCAAAAATTCGAGTAGCTATGGCAGAGAAAGAGGTAAAACTGATGAAAGGCAACGAGGTGATAGCCCATGCGGCGATTCGCTACGGTTGCGACGGATATTTCGGGTACCCGATCACTCCCCAGTCGGAAGTGATGGAGACGCTGATGGAACTCAAACCGTGGAAACCACGGGTAAGTTGTGCTGCAGGCCGAATCGGAGTCTCGTCGATCAACATGGTCTACGGCGGCGCATCGACCGGAAAACGGGTGATGACCTCGTCGTCGAGCCCCGGCATCAGCCTGATGTCGGAGGGGCTGAGCTACCTGGCGGGGGCGGAACTGCCCTGCCTGGTGATCAACTGCCAGCGTGGCGGCCCGGGGCTGGGTACGATCCAGCCTTCGCAGGGCGACTATTTCCAGGCCTGCAAAGGCGGCGGCCACGGCGATTTCCACATGATCGTACTGGCGCCCAATTCCGTGCAGAGTGCACGACCACGCGGCCGTCGCGTTCGATCTGGCGTTCCTACCCAATCCGGCGCTGATTTTGTCGACGGCGCCATCGGACAGATGATGGAGAAAGTGGTGCTCGCGCCGCCGTTGCAAGACCGACGAGGAGATCGCCGCTGAGTGCAAGTCGGGCGACCTACGGCAAACCCGCCGACCGTCAGCGCAATATCGTGACGTCGCTGGAACTGCAGTCAGAGAAGATGGAATCATCAACAAACGCCTTCAGGAGAAATACAAGGCCCCGAAGAGAACGAGGTGCGCTACGAAGCGATCGACTGTGACGATGCCGATTACGTCATCGTGGCGTTGCCCGTCGGCCCATCTGCTCGGCCTCGGTCGAGATGGCGCGCGCCGAAGGACTCAGGTCGGCCTGCTGCGTCGATCACCCTCTACCCTTTCCCCAAGAGCCGCTTGCTGAACTGCCGCGCGGCGTGAAGGGCTTTCTCCGCGAGCTGAATGCGGGTCAGATGGTCGAGGACGTGCGGCTGGCCGTGAACGGCGCGGCTCCCGTCGACATTTCGGCCGTCAGGGCGGTATGATGTTCGCTCCCGACGAGGTGCTTGCCGTACCAAGGAAAACTGATTAAAAGTAAGACTATGGCAGAGGTTGAAATCAAAAACGCAAACCTGGTTTACGCGAAACCGAAGCTCATTACCGACAACGTCATGCACTACTGCCCCGGCTGCAGTCATGGTACGGTACATAAACTGATCGCCGAGGTCATCGAGGAGATGGGCTTCGCGGAAAAGACCGTAGGCGTTTCGCCCGTGGGCTGCTCCGTATTCGCATACAATTATATCGACATCGACTGGATCGAGGCCGCCCACGGACGCGCCCTGGCCGTAGCTACGGCCGTGAAGAGGCTCTATCCCGGCAATCTGGTCTTCACCTACCAGGGCGACGGCGACCTGTCGGCCATCGGCACGGCGGAGTCGATCCACGCGGCCGCACGCGGCGAGAACGTCGTGGCGATCTATATCAACAACGCCATTTACGGCATGACGGGCGGCCAGATGGCCCCGACTACCCTGCTGGGTATGAAGACCGCGACGACGCCCTACGGCCGTGACCCGCGCCTGAACGGCTATCCCTACAAGATCGCCGAGATGATGGCGCACCTCGACGGTGCCACCTTCATCACGCGCCAGAGCGTGCATACGCCCGCCAACGTGCGCAAGTGCAAGCGTGCGATCCGCAAGGCGTTCGAAAATTCGATGGCCGGCAAGGGCTTTTCGCTCGTGGAGGTCGTTTCGACCTGCAACAGCGGCTGGAAACTCTCGCCCGTGGCCTCGAACGAGTGGCTCGAACAGAACATGCTGCCCTACTATCCGCTGGGCGATATCAAGGACGTAAAATAAGGGATGCTATGAAAGAGACTTTAATTATCGCAGGGTTCGGGGGCCAGGGCGTCCTCTCGATGGGGAAGATACTGGCCTACTCGGGCGTAATGCAGGACTTCGAAGTCACGTGGATGCCCTCCTACGGCCCCGAGATGCGCGGCGGTACGGCCAATGTGACGGTAATCCTTTCGGACAGGAAGATTTCTTCGCCGATCGCCCACGAGTTCGATACGGCCATCATCCTGAACCAGCAGTCGATGGAGAAATTCGAGCCGATGGTCAGGCCCGGCGGCATCCTGATCTACGATACGAACGGTATCACGCGCCATCCCGTGCGCGAGGACATCGAGGTCTATGCGATCGACGCCACGGCCGAATGCGCCAAAATGGGACAAGCCAAACTCTTCAACACGATGATCCTCGGCGGCTACCTCAAGGTGCGCCCCGTGGTCGAAATGGAGAACGTGATGGTCGGCCTCAAGAAATCGCTTCCCGAACGCGCTTGGAAGATGCTTCCCGAAAACGAGAAAGCCATCCATCACGGCGGCGAGATCATCAAGAAGATCCGCTGACCGCAGCGACGCTTATGGAAAGCCGCCCGGAGAAATCCGGGCGGCTTTTTCGGTCCGGATCACAGTCCCTTCGCCCGGATATTCAAAAACGTTGTTTGTATAGACACATTCGCGCTGGAGCGCGAAACGGGCAATGCAAATTAGGATAATCTCCCGAAAAACAGTAAATTGGTAGACGTAATCCCGATGTTTAGTCTGCAGGGCATCAACTTTGCGTGCCCGGACATATACATTAAATCATTCAGTTATGGAAAAGAACGAACAGCAACTGCCGCGCCTGGGGGAACCCGTCCCGGCATTCGAAGCGATGACAACACGGGGAAAGATCAGCTTTCCCGCCGACTACAAGGGCAAATGGGTGATCCTGTTCAGCCACCCCGCCGACTTTACGCCGATCTGCACCTCCGAGGTGCTCACGTTCGGTGCCCGTACGGCCGAATTCAGGGCTTTGAACTGCGAACTGATCGGATTGTCGGTCGACAGCCGCAACAGCCATATCGCATGGCTGCGTACGATCCGTGAGAAGATCGAATACCGGGGCATGAAGGATATCAAGGTCGAGTTCCCGATCATCGACGACGTGTCGATGAAGGTGGCGAACCTTTACGGCATGATCCAGCCCGGTGAAAGCCAGACGGCAGCCGTGCGTGCCGTATTCTTCGTCGATCCCGAGGGCAAACTGCGCGCGATGATCTACTATC
>JBKSUH010000024.1:0-18209 GCA_047233565.1 Alistipes sp. | reverse complement strand
GTGCCCGGAGCATCAGGTTGGCGCTGTACGTGGTGTAGGTAATCATGTGAAGGCGCGGGCCGAACGTGCCGATCAGGATGCCGACGATGATCGGGCCGCCTGCCAGGCCGAGTTTTACGGGCAGGCTGATGCCCGGGATGCTTACGGGGATGCTCCCGAGCGTGAGCCCGAGGATCAGGCCGACGAAGACTGCCACGAGGTTGGGCTCTTCGAGGTTTTTCACGGCGTTGCCGAGTATCTTTTCCACATGCTTGATCGCTGCGGCTTCGCCGACGACCGTCAGGCGGTCGCCCATCTGGAGCCGCAGATCGGGCGTTGCGAGTAGCTGCACGCCCGAACGGTAGACGCGGCTGATATTGATGCCGTAGTTGTTGCGCAGGCGCAGCGAGGAGAGTTTCCTGCCGTTGATTTCGGGCCGCGTGACCAGAATGCGCTGGGAGATCAGCTGGCTGTCCACGGCGTTCCAGTCTATGTTTTCCGCGTTCCAGTCCTTCAGTTCCTGCTCGCCGAAGATCAGCCGCAGGCCGTCGGCTTCCGAAGGGCGGTGATCACGAGGATGACGTCGTCCTTCTGTAGCGTCTTGTCGGAGGTGGGGATCGAAACCTTTCCTTCGCGCCATACGCGCGAAATGACGAAATGGTGGTGGCTCTGAGCGGCTATTTCGTGTACGCTCTTGCCGAATACGGCCGGGTTAGTCAGGTGGTAGCTGGCAATGAAGACGTTTTTCCGGTGTTCGGCGTCCGGCTCCGGCATGTCGGCGGGGCGGACGAAGAGCTTGCGGATGAAGACGATGGCCAGGATGACGCCCACCACGCCCAGCGGATAGGTCACGGCGCAGCTCAGGGCGGCGCCGCTGGAGTCGATGCCCATTTGCTGCAGCGTCGCTGCGCGGCGCCGAGCGCCGGGGTGTTGGTCGTGGCGCCGCACAGGATGCCCGACATGTCGGGCATCGAGACGTGCAGCGTATAGCTCATTGCCACGGCCAGCCCCGTGCCGAGCAATACTACCGCAAGGGCGGGCGACATCAGGCGCAGACCGTCGGCGCGCAGCGAGTTGAAGAAGCCGGGGCCGACCTGCAGGCCGAGGGCGTATACGAAGATGATGAGCCCGAAGCTCTCGGCATAGTTCAGCATCGCCGGGTCGATCGAAAGTCCGAAATGCCGGGCCAGGATCCCTGCGAAAAAGTTGATTGCCACGCCCAGCGATATGCCGAAAAAGCGGATTTTACCGAGTCCGATGCCGATCGTCGAGATGAGCGAGATCACCACGACGGCCTGCAGGGCCGAGTGTTCGACGAATAAACTTTTAAGCCATTCCATCCTTTCCGTTTGTGAATTTGCTGCAAAAGTAGGGCAAATTTTCCAGATACCCGCCTTTTTGCCGAACCTTTTGTGGGCTCATTGTGTCTGTGTGCAACATTTTCGGTCGGCAAGGTAAATCATTTTAGCTCCATGTTATGACAAAACAGACCCCGCACTATGCAGTTCAGGATAATTTACATATCTTTGCACTACCCTACTTCACACAGGGGATGGAGGGGGTAATTAGTGACGCAAAAGGGCTTCTGTGCCGGGTGGGAGTCTGAAAACCTTACCCGGTCGCTGCCGGAAAACTTTAGGGATTGGTTGTTCCGGACAGCATCAGGGCGGTCGATATCGGCCGCCCTGATTTGTTTATTCGGTGCGAGCTTGTTTACGGCTGTTTGTCATAGTTCGAGCGGCCGGCCGCGGTAGAAGTCGAGGATTTTCGACGGAATACGAATTCGTATTTCGCCTGAACGAGTTCCGACTCGGCTTTTTCCATGCGGGTCTTGGCATCGTTGAAATCGAAAATGGTCGAACGGCCCGATTCCGCCTTCTGCTGTTCGTAGGCGAACGCTACCTCGGCCGAGGCGAGGGCTACGCCGGCCGAACGGTATTTGCTGTACGCCGCGTCGGCGTTGTACCACGCCTGTTCGATCTCCTTGCGCAGCGCCAGCTCGGCTTCGGTCAGCGCGAGCCGCTGGCTGCGGGCCGAAAGCTGTGCCGAGCGGATATTGTTGCGCGTGGCGCGGCGGTTGAAGATCGGGATGTTCATCGACAGTCCGACGTATTCGCGGCTGTTCTTGCGGAACTGGGTGCCGAAGGCGGCCTCCTGCGTGCTGTAGATGCCCGTGCCGTAGCTTCCGCGCAGCGAAAGCGAGGGTAGAGCGCGGATTTGGCGATCCGGACGGCATTTTCGGCGCTTTCGAGCCGCAGGCGTTCCGCCTTGATGTGGGGGCGGTTTTCCGTCGCATAGGCATAGACGTCGTCGGCCGTGCCGAGTACGTGCAGCGATGCGAGCGCCACGCTGTCGAATTGCGGCGCCACGATGTCGAATCCCGCCGCGCTCTCGCGGTTGAGGGCCTGACTCAGGTTGAGCAGCGCCAGCCGCAGGTCGTTGCGGGCCTGCGTCAGATTCAGTTCGTCGTTGGCCCGCAAGGCTTCGCTTTCGTAGCGTGCCGATTCGGGCTGTTTGCCTGCGGCGACCAGCTCGCGGCTGCGGACGGCCTGCTGGGTGCTCAGTTCGAGCTGGCGTTCGGCGATCTGGGTCAGCTCCTTGTTGTAGAGAACCTGTAGGTAGAGCGTCATGACGTTGATTGACAGGTCTTCGCGTGCACGTTCCAAATCCTGCATGGCGGCGGCGAGGTCGAGCTTGTCGCCCTTGATTTCGCGGTTGATGCGGAATCCGTCGAAGAGGGGCATGCTGGCCCCGATGTCGAACGAGCCGCTCTGGATGGTTCCCGTTTTGCGGATGTTGTCGTCGGAGGTGCCGCGCCCGAAGGTGGCGTTGTAGCCCACCGATGCGCTCAGGTCGGGCAGCCGGCTGTATTTGGAGGTTGACAGTTTCACGTCGGTCTGCTCCACCTGCAGGGCCTGCTGCTGTACGCCGACGTTGTTGGCCAGGGCATAACCGATGCAGTCGTCGAGCGACCAGGGTGTGCCGGGTGCCGGTGCTGCGGCGGCTTGAGGTGCAGCCGGTGCGGTCTGGGCCTCCGCGGACATTGCGCAGAGAGCAGCGGCAGCTGTACAGAGAGCGGCGAATAGGGTGCTGGTTTTCATGCTGCGGTGCATTTGGGGTTATTTCTTCTTGTCTTCCTTCGCGCCGCGGACTTTGTCGTCGGCGGTCACGCCTTCGGTAAGTTCGATGTTGATGCCGTCCGAAAGGCCTATCTTGACCTCGCGTTTATCGAAGGTCTGCTCTGCGATGTCCTCGGCGCTGGTGAGCAGGTAGACATACGTTTTCTCACCCTCGAATTCGACGGTGCTCTCGGGAAGCGTGAGCACGCCTTCGCGGCTTTCGATCACGATGCTGGCGTTGGCACTGTATCCGGCGCGCACGAAGACGTTTTCGGGAATCTTCACGGCCGCCTTCACTTCGAACATGATGACGCCGTTGTCCTCGGTCGCTTTGGGCGAAACGTACTCCAGCAGGGCGTCCAGCTCGACGTTCTGCAGGGCGCCGATGGTCAGCTTGACGGGCATCGTCTCGTGGAGCTTGCCCACGTCGGTCTCGTCGACGTTGCCCCGGAAGAGCATGTTCGACATGTCGGCAACCGTGGCGATGGTCGTGCCGTCGTTGAAGGTGTTGGCCTGGATCACCGAGTTTCCGACCTTGATCGGCACGTCGAGGATCATACCGTCGATCGTCGATCGGATCTGCGTGTTGCTGAGCTCCTTGTAGCGGCTGGTGATGCCGTTTTTGACGATCTCCAGGTTCTCCTTGGCGTTCTGCAGTTCCTCCTCGGCTTTCTGGAGGTCGGTGCGCCCCTGTTCGAACTCCTCGTCCGAGACGACGCCCTTGTCGTGCAGTGTTTCCGTGCGGCCGAAGTCGCGGCGGGTCTGCGCCAGCGATATTTCGGCTACCGAAACGCGCGATTCGGCGCTCGAAAGCTGTCCCATCTCCGGGACGACCTTAACCGTGGCGATCACCTCGCCCTTGCGCACCATCTGGCCGGCCTCCTTGTAGACGTCGGAAACGATACCCGAAATCTGGGGCTTGATCAGCACCTCGTCGCGGGGTTCGACCTTGCCGGTGGCGACCACGAATTGTTTGAGCGTGTCGAGTTTGGGTTGTACGATCGTGTAGACTACCTTTACCGGACGGGTCTTCTGCCACAGGAACACGAACGTTCCGAGCAACAGCGCCGCAAAGAGCACACCCAGAAAGATTTTCAGAAATTTTTTCATAGCCGTAATCTATTGAATTTGATAGTTATTCTTCACGTATTGCATCTACAGCCTTGATGCTCAGGGCCCGGTAGGCGGGGATGACGCCCGCCAGCAGGCTGCCCGCGACGAGGATGAAAAGCGCCAGCATGCCTGTCCCGAACGAGATCTGCCACGAGATTTCGGCCCCCTCCTGGGCCACGGTCACCGCCTGATAATAGATCGAGTCGGCGACCGACAGCACCCCGACCGCGGCCGTGAGGCCGACCACCCCGGCGATGAAGGTGAGGATGAAACTTTCGGAGAGTATCTGCGAGATGATGGCCGTAGGCGGTGCGCCCAGGGCGCGGCGGATGCCGATCTCCTGCGTGCGCTCCTTGACCAGCACCAGCATGATGTTGCTCACGCCGACGATGCCGGCCAGCAGTGTCCCCAGGCCCACGATCCATGTCAGGAACCCGATGCCCCAGAAGAGGCTCATCACCTTGTCGAACATTTCGGCCGTGGCCATGCACCAGGCGGCTTTCTCGTCGTCCGGCGAGATCAGGTGCTTGGCGAAGATCACCGACTTGCAGGCGGTTTCGACCTCTTTGCTCGGGGTGTCCTCCCGGCCGGCGATGGCCAGCATGTGGATCGAGTTGCCCCCGCCGTACATCTGCTGCGCGAGCGAGATCGGGGCTACGACCGTGCGTTCGACGTTGCTGAACGACATGGCCGTGCTCTGGCGCCGCATGACGCCGATAATGGTGAAATAGCTGTTGTTGACTTTGATGACCTTGCCGGTCGGGTCGGGTTCGCCCGGAAAGAGGTCTTTCTGCACCTGCGTGCCGATGACGCAGACCTTGCGCTTCTGCGCCATGTCGACGTCGTTGATGAAGCGGCCGTAGATGATCTTCTGTGGGTTGATCTGCTGGTAGTCGGGCATGTAGCCCATCAGCGAATAGTCGCCCTTGCGTTCGTTGTAGCTGCAATGGATCTCCCCGCCCCAGTAGACGCCCGAGGCGTACTGCACCTCCTTGAGCCCCCGGACGTTTTCCACGTCGTCGTTGTTCATGCGCCACCAGCGGTTCTTGGGCATGCCCTTGTAGGGGAGAGAGGTCTGCGAAGGCTGTATGAGCAGCGTGTTGGTCGACATGTCGCCCAGCTGTGCCCGGAACAGACGTCCCAGCCCCATGCCGGCACCCAGCAGTACGGTAAGCATGAAGATGCCCCAGAAGACGCCCAGTGCCGTCATGATGCTGCGCTTGCGGTTGCGGGAGATCGTCTGCCATATCTCGTTCCAGCGGTCTGTATCGAAAAATCTCATGGCTCCTTATTTATTATAACGCAGGGCGTCGATCGTTTTCAGTTGTGCCGCCCGGTAGGCGGGGACGTATCCTGCGATCAGGCCCGCAATGACCAGTACGACCGTGGCGCTGACGGCCACGCCCAGATCGAGCGTCGGATTGAGGAAGATGCTGCCGCCGAAGTTTCCGGTCTGGGCCGGCGTCTGGTTGATGACATAGTTGACCGCCTCCATGACGGCAACGCCCAGCACCATGCCGATATAGCCGAACATGGCCGTTATCATCACCGATTCGGTCAGGATCAGGCGGATGATCGACACGGGTTTGGCGCCGAGGGCCTTGCGGATGCCGAATTCGGAGGTGCGCTCCGTGACGGTCACCAGCATGATGTTGCTCACGCCGACGATGCCCGCCAGCAGGGTGCCCAGACCGATGATCCAGACGAAGAGGTTGATGCCGCCGAAGACGATCATCATGCTCTTGTACTGCTCCATCGTGTTGCGTATCCACAGGGCGCTCTGGTCTTCGGGATCGTAGTGGTGTTCGGCGGCCAGCCGTTTGCGGATGCGCTGTTCGAACGCCTCCATCTGCGCGTCGGTGTCGAGTCCGTGTACGGTGATGATCGCGTTGTCCACGACCGGATCGTTGGCCTTGAAGATCAGCTGGCCGGTCGTCAGCGGGATGTAGCCCATCGAATTGCGCTGCTGGGCGTCGCCTCTGTAGACGCCGGCCACGCGGTAGATGTTGTTGTGGATTTTGACCGGCTTGCCCAGCGGGTCGTCGCCGCGGAAGAGTATTCTTTCGAGCGCCTCGTCGATGACGATCACCTTGCGGTAGTTGTGGATGTCGGCCTGATTGATGAAACGTCCCTTGACGATCTCGACGCCTTCGATCTGCTGGATCTTGGGCAGCGAGCCGCGCAGGCTGATGTCGGCGAAGCGGTCGAGGTAGGTGGCCGTGGAGCCGCGGTACCACGCTTTGGCGGCGACGTCGTCCACTTCGGGGAATTCATTGACCAGAATTTCGAGGTCCCGGTTTTTCAGGTCGATGCTGCGCCATTTGTTGTAGCCGGCGTAGGCCTTCGAGGTCCAGCCGCCGGAGATGGTGATCGAGTTGGTGGCGTAGTTGCCGAAATTGGAGGTTACGCCGTTCTTGAGCCCGTTGCCCGAGCCCAGCAGGATGACGAGCATGAAAATGCCCCACGCGACCGAGAAGCCCGTGAGGAACGTGCGCAGCTTGTTGCGGCGCACCGATGTCCAGATCTCCAGCAGCAGTTCCCTCATCGCTTTCCGAGTCCGGTTTCGGTGATACTGCTGATGACGCCGTCCGTAAGACGGATGATCTTGTCCGTCTGGTCGGCGATCGACTGTTCGTGCGTGACGCAGATGATGGTCATGCCCATATCAACGTTCACGCTGCGCAGCAGGTTCATCACTTCCTGCGAGGTGGCGCTGTCCAGTGCGCCCGTGGGTTCGTCGGCAAGGATGATCTGGGGCTTGTTGATAAGCGCCCGGGCGATGGCCACGCGCTGTTTCTGGCCGCCGGACATTTCGTTGGGCATGTGGTCGGCCCACTCCCTGAGCCCCAGCATGTCGAGGTATTCGAGTGCCAGGGCGTTGCGTTTGCGGCGCGAGACGCCCTGGTAATAGAGTGGCAGGGCGACGTTTTCGACGGCGTTCTTGTAATTGATCAGGTTGAAGGACTGGAAAATATAGCCGATCATGTTGTTGCGCGCAGCGGCGGCCTGCGTTTCGCTGAGGTTCTTGATCAGCCGTCCGGCCAGGTAGTAACTGCCGCTGTCGTAGTCGTCGAGAATCCCGAGGATGTTCAGCAGGGTGGATTTTCCCGAACCCGAGGCGCCCATGATCGAGACCAGTTCGCCCTTTTCCACCGTGAGGTCGATACCCTTGAGCACATGCAGGGGTGGACCCGTTGTCGTAGGTCTTGTTGATGTTTTCCAGCTTTATCATATTCTGTCTGCCGTTGTAAAGCGGTTTTGTAAGGTTGCGTAGTTACGATCTGTAAGCCGAGGGAAACGGCGTCGGGAACAAAGGTATTAAAATATTCTTGAAAAACAATTTGTTTTTATCGAAAATCAATAAAAATTACTAAACACCAATAAACCGTCGGTTGATAAGCGCAAATATAGGTAAAATATTTATACTTTGTGCTACATAGTACTGTAAAAATAAAATTAATCTTTGGGACCTATGTTTATAAGCCGTCCGTTTTCGCTGTAATGCAGGTATTTCCGTGCGGAACGCATGGGGGATTTGGCGAAACGGTCTTTGCCGAGCCGGACGGAATCGAATCTCCTGCCCGTAAAAATTGTTGAAATGGTTAAAAACGCTTGAAAATGCACAAAAAATATTCATTTTAGTTATATTTGTTGCGTTAGGTCAAGCATATGAGGAAACTTTTACTACTGTTTTTATGCACGATTGTCCCGGCTGTCGTGTCGGCGCAGCGTCTCGACGTTACGGGACGGGTGCTTGTAAAGGATACCGGCAAGCCGATCGGACAAGCAGTCGTCGAATTGCCGGAGTCCGGATTGTGGGCCGTGGCCGATGCCGACGGAAACTTCACGGTGAAGGGAGTCCCGGCCGGGGAAACGCGTTTTGTCGTTTCCTGCCTGGGGTTCGTTACCACCGAAGCCGAGGTCGACGTGCGTACGGGGATGGGGCCGGTCAGGCTTTATGCCCCCGAGGATAACCTGAAACTGGAGAGCGTCGTGGTGACGGCCAAGGAGGCGCCCAACGCCATGGCTACGTCGCGTACGATCGGCGGCAATGCCATCGACCACCTGCAAATGGTGAACGCTTCGGATATTTCGTCGCTGCTGCCGGGCGGCAAGACGATAAATCCCGATCTGACCAAGGACAATGTCTTTTCGCTGCGCAGCGGCGGGAGCACGGCCGGCAATGCGGCGTTCGGTACGGCCGTCGAGGTCGACGGCGTACGCCTTTCCACCAATGCTTCGCTGGGCGACCCGACGGGTGCCAGCACACGTAACCTGTCGGCGACCAACATCGAGTCGGTCGAGGTGGTGACCGGCGTACCTTCGGCCGAATACGGCGACATCTCGTCGGGCGTGGTGAAAATCTCGACCCGCAAGGGCAAGACGCCCTATACGGTGACGCTCTCCACCAATCCGCGCACCAAACAGATCGCCGCCTCGAAGGGCTTCGACCTGGGGCAAAACCGCGGCGTGCTGAACAGCAACGTCGAGTATACGCGGGCCACGAAGAACCCTGCGTCGCCCTACACCTCCTATTCCCGCACGGGGCTGGCGCTCAACTACCAGAATACCTTCGCCAAGGTGCTGCGCTTCAACTTCGGCGTGACGGCCAATATCGGCGGTATGAATACCGAAGACGACCCCGACGCGCAGGTGGGCGAGTGGGAGAAGGTGCGCGACAACGCCCTGCGGGCCAATACGTCGCTCAAATGGCTGCTCAACAAACCGTGGATCACGTGCGTCGATTTCGATGCTTCGCTCAGCTATGCCGACAAGCTCGCACGCAGGCACACCTACCAGTCGTCGGCCACGGAGACCCCGGCCGTCCATGCCGAAAGCGAGGGCTATTATATCGCCGAAATGCTTCCGGCGACTTTCTATACGACGCGCAATACGTCGATTCCAAGCAGCTCGACTATGCGGCCAACCTCAAGGCCACGTGGGTGCGCAGCTGGGGCGACGTGCACAGCAATGCCAAGGTCGGCGCTTCGTGGCGTGCCAACGGCAATGTCGGGGACGGGGAGTACTATGTGACCCCCTCCCTCGCGCCTAACGGGTACCGCCCCCGTCCGTATACGGACATCCCCTATATGCATAACCTCGCGGCCTACGTCGAGGAGACGCTGACCGTGCCGCTGGGATCGGCCACGCTGCAACTGATGGCCGGCCTGCGTGCCGAAAAGACTTTTATCAAAAATACGCAATACGAGAATACGTCGAGCCTCTCGCCGCGCTTCAACCTGAAATTCCGCATCAACGACCGTCTGACTGTTCGCGGAGGCTGGGGCATCACCGAGAAACTGCCGTCGTTCAACGTGCTTTACCCGCTGCCCGAATACCGCGATACGCCCGTGTTCGCTACCAACTATGGGTCGGGGCAGAGCGCCTATGTCTACCACACGCAGCCTTACCAGATACTCTACAACGACAACCTGAAATGGCAGCGCAACCGCAATTCCGAGGTCGGCGTCGACCTGCGTATCGGAGGTACCTCGATCTCGCTGGTCGGCTATTTCAACCGCACGAAATACCCCTATAAGCTGAGCGCCGCCTTCGAGCCGTTCTCCTATAATATGATGGGCGTGCCCTCCACGCTGCCCGACGGGACTGCATACACGATGCCGGCGAACCCGGCTTTCCGGGTCGACAGCCAGACGGGCGAAATCTTCGTCCGTGACAAGGACAACCCCTCGGCCGGCTGGATCGCCATGCAGACCACTTCCACGAAACGGACATTCGTCAAGAATACCTACCAAGACAACGGCTCGCCCGTGGACCGCATGGGTCTGGAGTTCGTCGTTGATTTCCCGCAGATCAACCCCATCCGCACGCAGCTGCGGCTGGACGGCGCCTACGGCTATACCAAATACGTCAAAAAGGCGAGGCGTCTACTATCCCTCGATCACGACCGGCGGCGAGTTCTACCCCTATGTGGGGGTTTACTCGATAACGGGGGCAGCTCCAACGTCACCTACAACGGCCGGAAGCTGCACGCGCTGGATATGAACCTCACGGCCACGACGCATGTGCCCTCGATCCGTATGATCATCTCGCTGCGGCTCGAAGCCACGCTCGTGAAGCGCTCGCAGAACCTCTCGGAGTACAGGGGGCGCGAGTATGCCTTCAATGTCGACGAGGATCGTAACCCCACCGGCGGGAGCATCTACGACGGAGACAGCTATACGGCGATCTGGCCTGTGGCCTACATCGACCTCGACGGCAACCGCCATCCCTTCACCGATGCCGAGAAGAACGATCCGGCCTTCTCCTCCTGCTGTTGCGTTCGGGCAATGCCTACTCTTTCAACGGCGACGGTTACGACCCCTATTTCTCGGCCAACCTGAGCATCACGAAGGAGATCGGCGACCATGTCTCCGTCTCGTTCTACGCCAACAACTTCACCAATTCGCGGCCCTTCGTCGCGTCGTACGCCACGGGTGTTAAGGCGGTCTTCACACCCGATTTCTATTACGGACTTACGGTACGTCTTAAATTCTGAAAACGATGAGAAAGATACTTTGCATATTGTCCTGTCTGCTGGTGGCCGGTTGCACGTCGTTCGACAGGAACCCTTACGACGGTGCGCTGCGCGAACTCCGTGTGACGGCCGTGTATCCCGAGGGGTACGCCGGCTATTTGCGCGAAGGCGTCGCGGTGAAACTCTCCGACCGCAATACGGGCAATGTTTATACCGCCCTGACCGATGCGCAGGGCCACGCCGGGTTCCGCGTCGCTGCCGGGCATTACCGTCTCTCGGTGCTCGACCGCCCCGATGCGTCGTCGGTCTTCAACGGCGCCGTCGAACAGGTGGACCTCGCCGGCGCGGACCGGAATGTGAGCGTAGAGTTGAAATACGCCAAGCCGGGCACGATCCTCATCAAGGAGATCTATTCGGGCGGCTGTCCGCAGGATCGCCTGCGACCGGTTCGTATGCCGACGACAAGTATATTGTCCTGCACAACAACAGTTTCGACACCTACTACCTCGACGGCCTTTGTCTGGCGATGGTCGCCCCCTACAACTCGCAGGCCGCCAATCCCTGGACGAGCACCGACCCTTCGGGCAACATCGTTTTCCGCGATTACGCCGCCGTACCCGACTGTATCTGGATGTTCCCGGGCTCGGGGACAGATTTCCCGCTGCAACCCGGCGAGGATGCCGTGGTGGCCTACCATGGCGTCGACCATACGCAGACCTATTCCCAGTCGGTGAACCTCAACCGCAAGGGCTGTTTCGTGCTCTACGACATGGTATACTATCCCGGCAACAAGTTGCACCCCACGCCTGTCCCGGGCGACCAGATCGACCAGGCGCATTACATGAAGGTGCTGAAAAAGACCGGGACGAATACGGCCGTCGTCTACGTGATCTCGCAGAATTCGCCCGCCGTGATCCTTTTCCGGGCGCCCGAAGGGTTCGATCTGGATGCCTATCTGGCCAATGATCTCGAATCGGCGATCGCCAGCGGCAGCGTCGTCTATTCGAAAATTCCGTGGGAGTGGATCGTAGACGGCGTCGAGGTCTGCAACCTGTCGGAAGCGACCAGAAACAAGCGTCTGCATACCGATGTGGATGCCGGTTACGTCGGCTTCTCGGCCAAGGCGCAGGGACATACCCTGCACCGGAAGCTGGATGAAGCGGCCACGGCGGCTGCCGGCTTCGAAAGGTACGTGGATACCAATAACTCGTCGAACGATTTTTATGAGCGTGAGACACAATCTTTGCGAGATTAGCCTATGAGACGGATTTTAACGATACTGATGTTGGCCGCCGTCTCTGCTGCCACGGCGCAGGAGCGTTTCGACTATATTTTCCGCCGCAATCCCTGGAACGGCGGCCCGAACGCTGCGGGTATCCGGCAGGACTCCCTGAGCCGTTCCTATGCCGAGATATATTTCACCAAGGAGAACGGCGGGCTTACGGGCCACTCCGCGTCGGACGACAGCTGGAATGCCGGGGCGAAAACCGAGTCGGTGCGCCACCTGAAAAAGGTCTCGTTCTCGGGCGGGTTCGGCTACGACTATTTCGACGGCCGCAACATGTGCGGCTCGATGTTCACCGAACCGGGGTATTATCCCGTGGATATTCTCGAATTTACGCCGGGGCGCAAGGTGCGCGAGGATTATACCTTCACGGGCGGCATGTCGGCCGTGCTGGGCAACCGGTGGACGGGCGGCCTGCGCGTAGAGTTCGAAGCCCGCAACTATGCCAAGCGCAAAGACCTGCGCCACAAGAACACACGGCTGGATTTCGAATTTTCGCCCGGAATAATGTACCACGCGGGGCGTTTTGCCGCCGGTGCGGTCTATATCGTGGGTACGAACAGCGAGAAGGTCGATGCGGAAGGCGTGGGCCCCGGTGCCGACCTGTACGAGGCATTCTTCGACCGGGGACTGCTCTACGGGTCGCTGGAGAAGTGGGGGAGCACCGACATACACCTCTCGACCAACGGCGTTTCGGGATTCCCCGTCCGCGAGAATACGCAGGGGGCGGGCGTCCAGTTGCAATACGGGCCGTTCTATGCCGACGTCGCCTACCGTAACAGGCAGGGCGAGACGGGCGAGAGCCGCATTATCTGGCATGAGTTCGGGACGCATCAGGTGACGGCGAACGCCGCCCTTTCGCTCGGAAACCTGCAGCGCAGGCACTTCGTGCGGCTGCACCTCGACTGGCGGTCGCTCCGGACCGACGAGAACATCATCACGACGGAGACCGTCAACGGTGTGACGAAGCCCTACATTCACGGCTCGACGCCCATCTTCGGGCGCAAGGGGCTCGATCTGGGGGCGAGTACGAATTTGCAAACCGTTATACGGACCTGCGCGCCGGCGTGGCCTATTCGCAGCTCAACCGCGAATCGACGCTGATGTATCCCTATGTCAAGGGGCAGAAGCTGCACTTTACGAAAGTCTATGCCGAACTGATCCGCGCCTTCGGGTTCTGGGAAGTGACCTCGCCGCCGACTACCGTCAGGGCGGCTTCGAGGAAGTGCGAAAAACAGTTCGAGACCTCCGGCGAGCAGCCGGGCGAGTATCCCGGACAACTGACCGGATATTACAATTATGAAACCGAATACCTGACGGCCAAACGGCTGGGGGCGGGACTGGGCGTGCGGCGCAACATCGAGCGGTTCTACGTCGAACTGTATGCGCGCTACGAACACGGGTTCGATCTGCAATACGTCGCGCAGCCCAACCGGGTGCGGGCGACGGTGAGTGTGGGATATAATTTTTAACTTAAACGGATAGAGCTATGAAAAAGATTTTGATGATTGCGGCAGCCGCGGCAGTGTGCTTTGCCGCCTGCTCGAAGAACGAAGGCGGGGTTCCGGGCGACCGGACGCTGCGTATCACTCCGACGATCGGCAATCCTTCGCTGACGCCGGCAGCCATGACCGCCTCTACGCGCGCCACGGATACCGATTTCGAACTGGGCGACAAGGTCGGCCTGAAGGTTACGATGACCGCCGACGGCAAGGTTTCGTGTCGAACAAGCCGATGACTTTCGACGGCACCGATTTCAAGACCGAGGGATTCCTTTGGTATGAGGACATCAATGCGACCTCGACGCTCTTCGCCTATTATCCTTGGCAGGAGGGCGGGGATATTCCCGCGGAATTCTCGGTCAAGGCCGATCAGAGCGGCGACAACTACACGGCTTCGGACCTGATCGTGGCCGTGAAGGCGGGCGTCAAGCCGACGCTGTCGTCCACGCAGATGACTTTCAAGCACAAGATGTCGCGCATCGTTATCGACGTGACGAACGAATCGGGTTTCGATATTACGAATATCGTCATCAAGGGCGCCGTGGGGACGGGCGTACTCGATCCAGCGACGGGCAACTTTACGGCCAAAGCGGACGCGGAGGCTTCCGACCTGATCGCCAATACGGCGACTGCGAACAAAGTCTACTATGCGCTTCTGGTGCCGCAGAACGGTGTCAAACTGATGGTTACCGTCACCACGGCCGATGGTAAGATGCGTACGCAGACGCTCGGCACGACCGACCTCAAGTCGGGTGAGAACCGCCGCATGGACTGCAACGTGCAGCCGGCTGACATTCAGGTGAAATTCAGCGGCCCGATCGCGGGCTGGGTCGACGGAGATGACCTGCTGCCGGACGGCGACGGCGAAGTGGAGACCCCGACCGTCGAGTGGGGCGGCGTGAAGTACAAGATCGTCACGCTCAAGGACGGCCGCACGTGGATGGCCGAGAACCTGCGCTATGTTCCCGAAGGCAAAACCATATCGAGCGATCCGAAGGACGGCAACGGGGTGTGGTACCCCTGCAACCTCTCGAAAGCCGCCGACCCGTCGTTGACTGAGACCGCGGGCCTGCTGTACAGCTATCCCGTGATGCTGGGAATGACCGGCGAGATGACGGGCACCAATTTCGACCAATACGAGGGTGCGCAGGGCATCTGCCCCGACGGGTGGCATATCCCGACGAGGGACGAGTGGCTCAAGCTGGCGGGTGTCGGCAGCGGCAGCCTGTCCGACCCGACGTCGCCCTATTTCGACAAGACGCAGAGCGGCGGTTCGATCGTTAAGCTCAATAAAGACGGGTTTAACATCGCAGGCTGCGGTTATGTCAATGCGGCGGGCGCTACGGCGACCCCGGCCTATATGGCCACGGTCTCGGCTGCCGACGCTTCGGCGTTCGGCATGGGATATTTCCCCAGCTCGACGGGTTACAAGGTTACATACAATACGGCCGACGATCCGGAAAGCGGCATCAAGAACATCCAGTATTATGCCGGTATGATAACTTACAACAAGAGTTACAATCGCATGACAATCGCTTACCAGGGTGGTTATGGCGCTGCCCCGGTTCGCTGTATCAAGAACAAGGAGTGATCCTCACCCCCGCACACAAACACACACAACACAAACAACAATAAATGAAACGTAAACCTAATTATTTGAAGCACCTGCTGCAATGGGGCGTACTGGCTGCCATTGTCGGCACGGTGCTTTGGGCCAAATTCAGCGACAAACCCGTCGATGTCGAGGCATATTGTCCTTTCGGCGGGTTGCAGGCCTTCGGTACCTATCTGGTGATCAATTCGCTGGCCTGTTCGATGTCGATGCTCCAGATCATGATGGGCCTCGTGCTCGCCGTGGGAGTGATTCTCTTCAGCAAACTTTTCTGCGGATACCTCTGTCCGCTGGGCACCGTCGGCGAGTGGATGGGGCGTGCCGGGAAAAAACTGCACCTGCAGGTCGATGTCCCTTCGGGGAGCGTCGTCGACAAGCTGCTGCGCGTGGTGAAGTACGTGCTGCTCTTCACGATCCTCTATTTCACGCTCTCGTCGAGCGAGCTGTTCTGCAAGAAACTCGACCCGTTCTATGCCGTGGCTACGGGTTTCAAGGGCGAAATCGTGCTTTGGATGTCGCTCACGAGCCTTACGCTGCTGCTCTTGGGCGGCTTCGTGGTAAAGATGTTCTGGTGCAAGTATATCTGTCCGCTGGGGGCGGCCAGCAACATTTTCAAATTCACGCTGCTGTTCGTCATCGCGGCCCTCGGCGGCTGGATTCTCGGCATGCTGGGCGTTGCGGACGCATGGGTCTGGACCATCGGCGGCGCATGTCTGGCCGCATATGTCGTCGAGATCGTCAAGATGCGCAGCTGCGTCTTCCCGCTGATGTACATCGAGCGTGACATCCGCACCTGCAACAACTGCGGTCTCTGCGAGAAAAAGTGCCCCTATCAGCTGCCGATCCACGACTACGTGAAGGTGAAGCACGTCGATTGCACGCTTTGCGGCAACTGCATCGGTGCGTGTGCCAAGGATGCCTTGCAGGTCAACGGCCGTCGTTCGCTGCGCTGGGTGCCCGGGTTGCTGGCCGTGGTGCTCTTCTTCCTGGCCATATGGCTGGGTTCCACCATGGAACTGCCGACGATCGACGAAAAATGGGGCGACTACGAGAAGGTCGAGAACCTGCAGACGTTCGAGATGGAGGGCTTGCAGACGATCAAGTGCTTCGGTTCGTCGAAGGCTTTTTCGGCCAAGATGCAGGCCGTGCAGGGCGTATACGGCGTCAAGACCTTCGTACGCCGCCATGGCGTCGAGGTGCTTTACGACCCGGCTGCCACCGATACGCTGAAGATACAGGCTGCGATTTTCGCTCCGACGCTGCGTAAATACGCCATGCCGGGCGAGAACGTGCCGATGCTTGACGTGGTGAAACTCGGCGTCAGAGGACTCCACGACCGGATGGATATGATCTACTTCGGCATGGTGCTGCAGAAGATCGAGGGCGTATACGGCTTCACCCGAATTCGCCTGCCCCGTGGATGTGACGGTCTACGCCGATCCCGCCGCCGGCATTACCGAAAAGATGTTCGAGGAGGCGATCGACGCCGAAGAACTGGTGATTCCGGCCAAGGAGGGCGAAAAGGTGATTCCGATGCACACCGTGCTCAAGAGCTATGCGGTCGCCGGGCAGGTTTCGCGCGAGGAGTTCGCGCAGATCATGTTCCGCGACGTGGAGAAGCAGGCGGGCAGGTTCATTGCCAACATCGAGAAGTGGGGTGACGACGAGCAGTTCCCCAAGGCGGTCTACGAGATGGTATTCCCCGGCATCGAGAAGATGCCGATCCGCAATGCGTTCCCCTATTTCAAGAGCTTCCTTTCGTGTACGGACGGCATCGTGTCCGTGGATTTCGTCCTGCGGGATATGAAACCCGTGATGCGTATCCACTATGTGAAGTCGATGTGGGACGACGCGAAGCTGTGGAAAGAGGTTTTCCAGACCGAAAAATGGACGCTGCGCATGGCTGACGGCACCTTCAAGGAGGCCGACCCGCGGCTGAAATTCACAACCGAGGGCAAGACCGTCGAAGAATAACCGTAAACTTATCGGGAGGGTGTCGGCGACGGTGCCCTCCCTTTTATAAGGATGAAAGATATGAGAAGATGGATAGCCTGTCTGGCCGTTGTGCTGCTCTGTATGCAGCCTGCGATGGCCGACGAGGGCATGTGGCTGATGCACCGGCTGGCGGAGATTTACCCTCAGATGAAGTCAAGGGTTGAAGATAAAGGACAAGGAGATTTACAACGAGCAGACTTCGGCGCTCGCCGACGCCGTAGTCGCCGTGGACGGCGGTATGGGAACGGAAGCATGATCTCCGACGAAGGGCTGATGATTACCAACCACCATGTGGCTTACAGCGACATCTGCGCCCTGTCGACGCCCGAGTGCAACCTGCTCGAAACGGGATTCTGGGCACGCACGCGCGATGAGGAGATTCCCGTCCCCGGCAAGACCGTGTGGTTCGTGCGCAAGGTGGTCGACGTGACCGACGAGGCCAATGCGCTCAAGGAGGAGATGAAAGCCGCCGGGAAATGGGGCATGATGGCCCCGCGCCGCCTCTATGCCGAACTGGAAGGGCGCTACGGCCGGGAAACGGAGTGCGAGTGTCGTGCTACTCGATGTGGGGCGGCAAAATGTACCTGATGTTCTACTACGACATCTACAAGGAAGTGCGGCTGGTGGGTACGCCGCCTGCGTCGATCGGTGCCTTCGGCGGCGATTACGACAACTGGGGCTGGCCCCAGCACAAGGGCGATTTCGCGCTTTACCGCGTTTATGCCGACCGGGAGGGGCGCCCTGCGGCCTATTCCGCCGACAATGTGCCGCTCAAACCCCGCCGCGTGTTGCAGGTCGCCACGGGCGGCGTGCATGACGGCGACTTCGCAATGGTGATCGGATTCCCGGGGCGTACGAACCGCTATGCGTCGTCGTTCGCGGTGGCTGAGAAACAGTGTGTCCGCAACCCGATCGTCGTGGCCAACCGCCATGACCGGATGGATATTCTCAAACGCCATATGGAACGCGATCCGCGGGTGCGCATGGAGTATTCGGATGCCTATTTCGGCCTGAGCAACTACGCCGACTACGCCAAGTGGGAGAACAAATGCCTGCGCCGCTTCGATGTCGTGGCGATCCGTGAGGCCGAGGAGGAACACCTGCAGCGCTGGATCGAGGCCGATTC
>JBKSUH010000023.1:0-19428 GCA_047233565.1 Alistipes sp. | reverse complement strand
GGATCAGTGCCATACGCACGAACTTACCGTTCTCGACCTGCCGGAAATAGGCCGCGCGGGAATCGTTGTCCACGGCACGCGTGATCTCGTTCACGCGCGGCAGCGGATGCAGGATGATCATATCCTTCTTGGCCGTCCCGAGTTTCTCGGGGTTGAGCACGAAGCTGTTCTTCACGCGGTCGAACTCCTCCTCATCGAGGAAGCGCTCCTTCTGTACGCGCGTCATGTAGAGGACGTCCAGTTCGGGCATCACCTCCTCCATGGTCTCCACCTCGCGGAACTCCAGTTTCGAGTTCTCGCTCATCTCGGCCAGCATGTAGTCGGGAAGGCGCAGCTCCTGCGGGGCGATCAGGATGACCTTGATGCCCGAGTAGCGCGACAGCGCCTTGATGAGCGAATGGACGGTGCGGCCGAACTTGAGGTCGCCGCAGAAGCCGATCGTCATGTTGTCGAAACGCCCCTTTTCGCGCTTGATCGTCAGCAGGTCGGTCAGCGTCTGCGTCGGGTGGCTGTGGCTGCCGTCACCGGCATTGATGACCGGAATTCCGGCGTACTGCGAAGCTACGAGCGGCGCGCCCTCCTTGAAGTGGCGCATGGCGATAATGTCCGCGAAACAGCGGATCACGCGTACGGTGTCCGCCACGGTTTCGCTTTCGACACGGACGACGAATTGGCGTCCGAAAAGCCGATGACGCTGCCCCCAGCTCCATCATGGCGGAGGTGAAACTCAGGCGGGTGCGGGTCGAAGGCTCGTAAAAGAGCGTCGCCAGCTTGCGCCCCTTGCACGCTTCGCTGTATTTGGCGCGGTTGGCGATGATATCTTCGGCCAGCGCCACGATTTGTTCGGTTTCGGCCACCGTCAGGTCGGTCGGGTCAATCAGGTGTCTCATAGGTTGTTTCATTTATCAAAATCGGGGTTTGCAGCCGGCCGGCGGCATGCTGCGGATTGCACGCGGTGCCGACCGGAGTGCGGAGGAGTGCAAGCCGCATTTCCATGCCCCCAAGCGAGGTGCGGAAAAGCGTCGTGCGATCCCGGCAAACTATTTTTCCATCCAGCTTTCGTCCGACGGATTGTCGCGGAATTTCAGCAGACGGGCCTTGTCTTCGGGCTTGATGTATCCCTCCTCGGCGGCCACTTCCACCAGCGCGTCGAGATTCGAGAGACTGTAATTGACGACGTTCGCCTCTTTCATGCGGTCCAGTCCCTTCTTCATGCCGTAGGTGAAGATCGAAGCCACACCCAGCACCTCGGCACCGGCTTCGCGCAGGGCGTTCACCACCTCGATGCAGGAACCGCCGGTCGAGATCAGGTCTTCGATCACGACGACCTTCTGCCCCTTCTCCAGTTTGCCTTCGATCCGGTTGCCGCGGCCGTGGTCTTTCGAACCGCTGCGCACGTACCCCATCGGCAGGTCGAGGATCGTCGCCGTGATGGCCGCATGGGCGATGCCGGCGGTCGAAGTGCCCATCAGCACCTCGGCACCGGGGAATTTGGTGCGGACTATCCCGGCCAGCCCGGCCTCGACATGTCCGCGCACGACAGGCGCCGTCAGCGTCAGGCGGTTGTCGCAATAGATCGGGCTCTTGATACCGCTGGCCCAGGTAAACGGCTGCTCGGGACGCAGGAATACCGCGCCGATCGAGAGCAGGTCTTTAGCAATTGATTTCTCCATGATTATTCTGTAGTGGTTTATTCCAGCGCCGAACGCAAAATCTTCTCACCTCCTCGGCATAGATGCCGCCCTCGTGGACCTTCACGCCATCGACGTAAAACGTCGGCACATAGTAGTAATCGAATGTGTCAGCCAAATCGGACTGCTCCGACTCCTCGATCATTTCGATCGCCACCGGCTGCAGTTCGGGGTGTGCGGCCTTGGCCTCTTCGATGTAACGCAGCACCTTGCGGCAGAAGGGACAGTTTTTCAGGTAGAAAAGTTTTACCGGTTTCATAATCGACTGTTTTTAATCGTGTTTAATCGCAAAATTCGCTTACGCACCTGCGATCGCGGCCACAGGGTCGGCCGCGGCGGTGATCGGGCGTCCCACGACGATGAAGTCGGAGCCGATCTCCCGCGCACGGGCAGGCGTGGTGACACGCACCTGATCCGCCACGTCACCGTCTGCAAAACGCACGCCGGGCGTGATTGTGAGGAACTCTTTTCCGCAGGCTTGGTGTACCATGCCCGCTTCGAGCGGCGAGCAGACCACGCCATCGAGCCCTGCGGCCTTGGTATTCTGCGCGTATTTCACGATCGTGTCGCCGATCGAAGATGCGATCAGCAGCTCCTGTTGCATACGCTCCTCGCTGGTCGAGGTGAGCTGCGTCACGGCGATCAGCAGGGGGCGCGTACCGTCCTCGCGCGTGAGCCCCTCGAGGGCATATTTCATCATCTCGATGGTACCCGCCGCATGGACGTTGCACATATCCACGTCCAGCCGCGACAGTACGGCCATCGCTTTCTTCACCGTATTGGGAATGTCGTGCAGCTTGAGGTCGAGGAAAATCTTGTGCCCCCGGCGCTTGATCTCACGCACGATTTCCGGCCCTTCGGCATAGAACAGCTCCATGCCGATCTTGAGGAAAGGTTTGCGTGCCTCGCCCCTGAACAGGTCGAGGAATTTGAAGGTATCTTCCGCAGACTTGAAGTCGCAGGCGATAATTACGTCATGTTGCATATCGTACGGTTTTACGTTCATTCTACAATTCCGATTATGTCGCTCAGCCGCCCGATCCCGAGCCGTTGCATCTCGGCAGGCAGCGCCTCGACGATCTCCTTCGAGGCATAGGGGTTCGCCAGGTTCGCGGCGCCGACCTGTACGGCCGTAGCGCCGGCCATCATCATCTCGATCACATCGCGGGCCGTCGTCACGCCGCCGCACCCCATGACGGGTATTTTGCAGGCCTTGGCGACCTGGTAGACCATCCGCACGGCCACGGGGAAGACCGCAGCACCCGAAAAGCCTCCCATCGTATTGGCGATGACCGCCTTGCGGTTCCTGACGTCGATCCGCATTCCCAGCAGGGTGTTGATCAGGCAGATGCCGTCGGCACCGGCCTCTTCGCAGGCGCGGGCGATCGAGACGATGTCCGTCACGTTGGGCGACAGTTTGATATAGACCGGTTTGGTGGTCACGGTCTTCACCGCGCGCGTCACCTCGGCCGCACATTCGGGCGAAGTGCCGAACGACATGCCGCCGTGCCGCACGTTGGGGCACGAGACATTGACCTCGATGATGCCGACCTGCTCCTCGCGGTCGATCCGCTCGCAGCAATAGGCGTACTCCTCGATCGAGAAGCCGCTGATATTGGCGATCACGGGTTTATGGAAAAAAGTCTTCAGGCGCGGCAGCTCTTCGGCGATCACGGCGTCGATGCCCGGGTTCTGCAGCCCCACAGCATTGATCATGCCCGCCGTACATTCGGCGATGCGGGGCGTGGGGTTCCCGAAGCGCGCATCGCGCGTGGTGCCCTTGAACGAAAACGACCCGAGGATGTTGATGTCGTAAAAATCCCGGAACTCGTTGCCGTACCCGAACGTACCGCTGGCCGGCACGACCGGGTTATCCAGTCTCAGGCCGCTCAGGCTGACGGACATATCCGCGGCGGGTTTTTCCGCGGGCCGGTTTTGTGCGATGAACTGCTTGTTTACCATATGACCTCCCCTTTCGTTAATACGGGCCCCTCCTTGCAGATGCGCTTGTTGCCGTATTTGGTTTTGCACGAACAGCCCATGCAGGCCCCGAAACCGCAGCCCATGCGCTCTTCGAACGAGAGCTGCCCGTCCTGCGGCACAGCGTCGCACAATGCCCGCAGCATCGGCAGCGGCCCGCAGGCATAGAAATAGTCGAACTCGGGGCGGCACTCGGCGATGGCCGTCGTGACGAACCCCCTGACACCCGCCGAACCGTCGGCCGTGGCCAGATGAACGTCGCAGCCCAGCGCCCGGAATTCGTCGGCATAGAAAACCTCGTCCGCCGTATTGAACCCGAGCACCACGCCGACCCGTTTGCCCGCCGCGAGCAGCACCTTGGCCAGGTTGTAGAGCGGGGGCACGCCTACGCCGCCGCCCACCAGCAGGGGACGCTGTGCGGCATTGTGCACGTCGAACCCGTTGCCGAGCCCCGTCAGCAGGTCGAGCTCCCCGCCCGCAGCCATACGGCTCATCTGTGCGGTTCCCTCGCCCACCACCTTGTAGATGAGCGTGAGCGTCGTGGCGTCGTAGTCGCAGACCGAGATCGGACGGCGCAGGTAACGGCCTTCGAGGGCGATGTCGACGAACTGCCCGGGGGCGGTGATCCACTGCGTGTCCCCCCCGAGCACCATGCGCCATACGGTCGCCGTCAGCGGTTCGTTGGCAAGAATCTTATAGATGCCTTTCTTATACATGTATTCCCTTTCGATTTTTGATCCGGAGAACAGCCCCCGCGTTCGTTCGTTTCGCTCCGGACGGGACCGTATCCCGTTCGGAGCGAAAGAGGTGCGTACGGAAGGCGTCCTCACGCCGGAAATCACTTCGCATCGATGGTCGAAACCCCGAACGTAATCTCTTCCAGCACGTCCAACAGCACCTTCACCGTTTCGAGCGCCGTAAATACCGTCACGTTGTTCTCGACGGCCGTGCGGCGGATCTCGTACCCGTCGAGACGGGTGTTATGCTGGTTGATGTCGATGGTGTTGATGACGTAGCTCACATGTCCCTGGCGCAGCGAGTCGATGATCTCCGAGCTGCCTTCGCTCAGTTTGCGGCGCGTACGGGTACGGATACCGTGGTTACGCAGGAACTCGGCCGTCCCGGTCGTGGCCTCGATGTTAAAGCCCAGGTCGTAGAACCGCCGCACGAGGGGCAGTGCCTGCTCCTTGTCGTGGTCGGCGATCGTGACGAAGATCGTCCCGTAGTTCGAGACGTGCATGCCCGTGGCCTGCAACGCCTTGTAGAGCGCGCGCGTCAGTTTGTCGTCGTAGCCGATGGCCTCGCCCGTCGATTTCATTTCGGGCGAGAGGTACGAATCCATGCCGCGGATCTTGGCGAACGAGAAGGCCGGGGCCTTGACGTACCAGCGCTCTTCTCACGACCGTAGACCTCCGTGATGCCCTGCTCGCGGAGCGTCTTGCCCAAAATCACCTGCGTTGCGATGTGTGCCATGGGCACGCCCGTCGACTTGGAAAGGAACGGCACGGTACGCGACGAACGCGGATTGACCTCGATGACATAGACCTCGTCGTTTTCGTCGAGGATGAACTGGATGTTATAGAGGCCGACGATGCCGATCCTCAGTCCGAGTTTGACCGTATAGTCGATGATCTTATCCTTGGCCTTCTGGCTGACGCTGAAGGTCGGATAGACGCTGATCGAATCGCCCGAATGGATGCCCGTGCGCTCCACGTGTTCCATGATGCCGGGGATGAAGACGTCCTTGCCGTCACAGATGGCGTCCACCTCAAGCTCCTTGCCCATGATGTAGCGGTCTACCAGCACCGGCGAGTCGTCGTTGACCTCGACGGCCGTCTGCAGGTAGTGGCGCAGGCGCTCCTCGTTCGAAACGATCTGCATGGCGCGGCCGCCCAGCACGTAACTCGGACGCACCAGCACCGGGTAGCCGATGCGGGCGGCGGCCTTCACGCCGGTCTCGATGTCGGTGACGGCCTCGGCCTCGGGCTGCGGGATGCGCAACTCTTCCATGATCTTTTCGAAGCAACCGCGGTCTTCGGCGTTCCTGATCGCCTGCGTATCGGTACCGATAATGGGCACGCCCAACTGCGCCAGCGGCTCGGCCAGGTTGATGGCCGTCTGTCCGCCGAGCGACACGACGATCGCCTTCGGTTTTTCGAGGTGGATGACGTTCATCACGTCCTCGACCATCAGCGGCTCGAAGTAGAGTTTGTCGCTGGTGGTATAGTCGGTCGAGACGGTTTCGGGGTTGTTGTTGATGATGATGGCTTCATAGCCCGCTTCGCGGATCGACCAGATGGCGTGTACGGTCGAATAGTCGAACTCGACGCCCTGACCGATGCGGATCGGACCGGAACCGAGCACCACGATCTTCTCCTTGTCGCTCACCTGCGACTCGTTCTCGTCCTCGTAGGTCGAGTAGAAATAAGGCACGTAGGAACTGAACTCGCTGGCGCAGGTGTCGATCATCTTGTAGACCGGGAAGATGCCGTTCTTCTCGCGCAGCAGGTACATGTCGTGCTGCGAGACGCCCCACAGCTGGCCGATGAACTTATCGCTGAAACCCATGCGCTTGGCTTCGCGCAGCTTCGATATCCATCGGAGCGGCTCGACGACGCGCTCGAATTCGACGATGTTCTTGAACATTTCGAGGAAGAACATGTCGATCTTCGTATTGTCGTAGATCAGCACCAGGTCGATGCCGTTGCGGATCAACTGCGCGATGGCATAGAGGCGGTCGTCCGTAGCGTCCTTGATGTATTCCAGCAGCTGCGCGTCCGACCAGTCGTCGAATTTCTTGTGGTAGATATGGCAGACACCCGTTTCGAGCGAGCGCATCGCCTTCAGGAGGCTTTCCTCCATCGTGCGGCCGATGGACATCACCTCGCCCGTGGCCTTCATCTGCGTACCCAGTTTGTTCGACGCATCGCTGAACTTGTCGAACGGGAAGCGGGCGACTTTGGTGACCACGTAATCGAGCGTCGGCTCGAAGCTGGCGGGCGTATTGGCCAGCATGATCTCGTCGAGCGTAAGTCCTACGGCGACCTTGGCCGTCACACGCGCGATCGGATAGCCGCTGGCCTTCGACGCCAGGGCCGACGAGCGCGACACGCGGGGGTTCACCTCGATCAGGTAGTATTTGAACGACAGGGGGTCGAGTGCGAACTGCACGTTGCAACCGCCTTCGATTTTCAGCTCGCGGATAATCTTCAGCGCCGAATCGCGCAGCATCTGGAACTCCTTGTTGGTAAGCGTCTGGCACGGCGCCACGACGATCGAGTCGCCCGTATGCACGCCCACGGGATCGATATTCTCCATGCAGCAGATGCTGATGGCCGTGTCGTTGTGGTCGCGCATCACCTCGAACTCGATCTCCTTATAGCCCTTGATGCTCTTCTCGACGAGCACCTGGTGCACGGGCGAAAGGAACAGGGCGTGGCGCATCATTTCGCGCAGCTGCTCCTCGTTGTCGACGAATCCGCCGCCCGTACCGCCCAGCGTATAGGCGGGACGCAGCACGACGGGATAGCCGATCTGGGCGGCGACCTCCACGGCCTCCTCGACCGACATGGCGATTTTAGATTCGATCACCGGTTCGCCCAGCGACTCGCACAGCTCCTTGAAAAGTTCGCGGTCTTCGGCGCGTTCGATCGACTCGAACGAGGTGCCCAGGATCTCGACCTGGCACTCTTTCAGGATACCCTTCTTGGCAAGTTGCACCGCAAGGTTCAGGCCCGTCTGTCCGCCCAGCCCCGGCACGATGGCGTCGGGACGCTCGAAACGGATGATCTTGGCCACGTATTCGAGCGTCAGGGGTTCCATGTAGACCTTGTCTGCGATATGCGTATCGGTCATGATCGTCGCAGGGTTGGAATTCACCAGGATTACCTCGTATCCCTCCTCCTTGAGTGCGAGGCACGCCTGCGTACCCGCATAGTCGAATTCCGCGGCCTGGCCGATGACGATCGGGCCGGAACCGATGACCATTACCTTGTTTATATCTCTTCTCTTAGGCATTTTTACGCTCCTCCATTATTTTGGTAAACTTCTTGAACAAATAGCTGCTATCCTGCGGGCCCGAGGCACTCTCGGGGTGGTACTGCATCGAAAAGACGCCGTCCTCGGCGCACTCCACGCCTTCGGCCGTGCCGTCGAGCAGGTTTACGTGCGTCAGCCTGAGGCCGGTGGCGGCCAGCGAGTCGATGTCCACGGCATAGCTGTGGTTCTGGCTCGTGATCTCGATCCGTCCCGTCTCCAGATTTTTCACGGGGTGGTTCCCGCCGCGGTGGCCGAATTTCATCTTCACGGTCTTGGCGCCATAGGCCAGCGATATGAGCTGGTGCCCCATGCAGATGCCGAAGATCGGCAGTTTGCCGCGCAGCTGCCTGACCAGCTCGATCACGGGCGTCACGTCCTGCGGGTTGCCGGGACCGTTCGACAGCACGACGCCGTCGGGACGGAAGGCCATGATCTCCTCCAGCGTCGAGTCGAACGGCACGACCGTCACGTTGCAGCCCACGCGGTTCAGCTGGCGGATGATGTTGTACTTGATGCCGCAGTCGACCGCCACCACGTCGTATTTGTGGTTGGGGACGCGCGACATCCAGCGTTTCTTGCAGCTCACACGTGAAACCATATCGTGCGGCAGGCGATACTCGGCGAGCTTGCGCATCGCTTCCTCACGGGGCGTGGCGGCATCGGTGACGATGACCTTCTGGCTGCCCTCGTTGCGGATAATGCGCGTCAGCGTGCGGGTATCTACGCCCCAGATCGCCGGGATGCCGTACTCCTCGAACACCTCGTTCAGGGTTTTCGTATACCGGAAATTCGACGGCGAGTCGTTATACTCGCGCACGATCATACCGCCGATGGTCGGGTTCTTCGTTTCGTAATCCTCATCGGCCATACCGTAGTTTCCGATGAGCGGATAGGTCATCACGACCATCTGATCCGTGTAGGAGGGATCCGACATGATCTCCTGGTACCCCACCATCGAGGTATTGAAGACGATCTCGTTGATAGCCTCTCGGTCGGCACCGAAGCCGTAACCGTAGAACTCCCGGCCGTTTTCCAGCACAATTTTCTTCGTAAATGGTTTCATTCTTATCTATTGGTTTTCATCGTTTCGTCTCTAAACACTTCCCTGCCGCCCACGACGGTCATCGCCGCACGGCCCTGCACCGGCCAGCCGGCGAAAGCGTGGCGCGGCCCTTCGAGAGAAACGCCGCAGGGTCTATCTCGTACTGCGCGCCGAGGTCGAGCACCGTAAAGTCGGCCTGGTCGCCGACATGCAGCCCGCCGCCCAGGCCGAATATCCGGCGGGGATTAACAGCCATCAGCGCGATCAGCTTTTCGAGCGTGATAATGCCCGGCAACACCATATATTTATATAACAGGGGGAAAGCACACTCCAACCCCACGACCCCCATGGCGCTTGCGGCCAAGCCGCGCGACTTCTCCGCGGCGGTATGGGGCGCATGATCCGTGGCGATCACCTCGATCGTGCCGTCCGTGATCCCCGCAAGCAGGGCATCGCGGTCAGCGCGGCTGCGCAGCGGCGGGTTCATCTTGAAGCGTCCGTCCTCCTGCAAATCCTCGTCGCAGAGCAGCAGATAATGCGGCGCCGTTTCGCAGCTCACGCGCAGCCGCGGTCTTCGCACGCCGCACCAGTTCGACGCTCTCACGGGTCGACACATGGCAGACATGGTACTGGCAGCCGGTCTTTTCCGCGAGCGCGATGTCACGTTCCACCTGCCGCCACTCGCTTTCCGAACAGATGCCCTTATGCCCGTGCGCACGGCAGTACTCCCCGTCATGGATATAGCCGCCCCGCAGCAGGTCGTCGACCTCGCAGTGCGCCACGACCGGCTTCCCCACCTGTGCAGCGCGGCGCATCGCCTCTTCCATCAGGCCGTCCGACTGCACGCCGCGGCCATCGTCCGAAAAGCCGACGACCTCGGGCGCCAGCGCCGCAAAATCGACCAGCCGGCCGCAGCCGCGCTGCCCTATCGTAATGCAGCCGTAGGGAACTACGCGCACGACGGCATCGCGGCGGATGATGTCGGTCTGCGCACGGAGCGTCTGCGGAGTGTCGGGCGCAGGGTTCAGGTTCGGCATCGAACATACCGTCGTATAGCCTCCGCGGGCCGCGGCCGCCGTACCCGTCGCAATGGTCTCCTTCTGCGAAAACCCCGGTTCGCGCAGGTGGACATGCACGTCGACAAGCCCCGGCACCACGTGGCGCCCTCCGAGGTCTACGACCCGGTCGGCAACGCCCCCGGCGGGCACGACACACCCCCCGTCGACGGCAAACTCCCCGGCCGCAAAACGACCGCCGTCATAAACTACGGCATTGGTATAAAGCGTTTTCATCTGCGTAAGCGTAAAAAAATAGGGCAACCGAAACAGTTACCCTAATAAAACAAAATTACCGAAAACCGGAGACACGTCGCCCGACCAATAGTCCTGCTGCCAGAATGCCTGCGCTGACGATATGAGGGGTTACAATTCATAGGTATTCGGAATCGCTGTAATTGAGGACAAAGGTAGGACATTTTACGGGGCGTGCAAAACTTTGCCGGAAAAATTTTCAACAATCCGCACACACCGGGCCGGGCCGCGGATTCGTCCGTCCATGCCGCTGCGCCCCGCACTCCGGTGCAGGAAGGTCTCCGCACACCCCGACCTAAAATAAACAATACGCGCCTAACAAAAAGCACAATTATTTCTACCGATGACGAAAAATTTCATTATATTTGAAACGATCTTCATGTCAAACTTTAATCCCATTGTTATGAGACAGTTTTATGCACTGCTATGCCTGTGCTATTCAGCGGCGCATGCTCGGAAGACGACACCCGAATCCGGCGGTCAAATTCAGTTCGCCCGATTCGATGTCAAAATTTCACAAGACGGAACCTCTGCCGCGATAACCGCGACACACCATGCAGGCCAGTTCGTCCTCACCATGGAAAAGAATTTCGAAGCCGTGCCGGAATCCGACCGGTCGTGTGTACGGCCGTCCTGTCGGGGATCGACTGACGGTCGAAATCGAAGAGAACGCCGAGGAGCTGCGCAACGCCGCAATCTCCATCATGAACGGCGAAAGCGTCATCGGCAAAATCACGGTCGAACAAGGCATCGCGCCGACCCTGAGTCTGGAAAGCAATACGGCGGAGTTCACCAACGAGGGGGAATTGACCCCATCACGGTAACCACGAATCAGAGCGATGGGACGCCGCCTGCGACGCAGGATGGATAACGATCTCCAAAGAGGGCGACAAACTCCGCCTCACGGCGTCGCCCAATCCCGACGGCGGAAACCGGCCGGCCGTGGTGACGGTCACCACCGGCTGCAAGGACAACCCCGCCGAGGTGTCGGCCGCCATCAACGTCACCCAAGGTCCTCCGTCGCTCATCCTCGAATACACCGTCCCGGCAGGCGGCAAGATCATACTGCCGCTCTCGGCGCCATCGACTGCACGGTCGATTACGGCGACGGATACAGCGAGAAACTCGCCCTGACCCTCAACCCCGCGACGGGCAGCCTGATAAATTATGAATATGCGGAAGCGGGCGTCTACGAAGTGTCCGTATCCGGTTCGGTGGAACAACTCTACAGCCTGCAGGACACTCCGAAACCTCCGCAGCTACCTGACGGCCGTCAAACAATGGGGCAACGTAAACCTGACCTCGATGTACTATGCGTTCTACCTCTGCTCCAACCTGAAAACGCTCCCGAAAACACGACCGACTCGTTCGCCGAGGTAACCACGTTCAAATACGCATTCGAAGGCTGCAGCGGCCTGCAAACCATTCCGGCCTCGTTGTTCAGCGGCTGCGACAAGGTCACCGACGTATTGGGATGTTTCACCAAATGCGCCTCGCTCACGTCGGTTCCCGAAAATCTGCTCGCCCCGCTCAAAACGTCACGTCGCTGCAAAGCTTCCTCGCCCACTGCAAGCAGCTCAAAACCATTCCGGCCGGATTTTTCGCCCGAAGCCTCAGATCACGACGCTGAAATACACCTTCTCCGGAAATACGGCCTTCGAAACGCTGCCTGCGGGCCTGTTCAAGGGGCTTGCCAACGCCACGAACTTCGAGGAGACTTTCTACGGCTGCACCGCACTCAAAGAGATTCCCGACGAATTTTTCGCAGGATGCACGTCGGCCGACATTTTCGAAGCTGTTTCTTCGGCAACAAAGCCCTGACGAAAGTGGGCAGAAACGTATTCAAGGGTGTACCAACGTCACATCCTACAAATGGCTTCTGGCAAACTGCACCGAACTTGTGAGCGTTCCGCCGACATGTTCGACGACAGCCGTAAGGTCACCGACTTCAGCGGCACATTCCGCGATGCGGCCAAACTCGCCGTCGAATCGCCCTACACGACCATCGACGGCGTGAAAGTACACATCTACGAACGTTCGCTCCACCCCGACGCATTCACCGCGCCGAAGAGTTTCGGCACCTGCTTCCGCGGATGCACGGCGCTGACCGACTGGGACGCGATCGGCAGGCTACGCCGCATGGACCAAATAACCCTCCTGCCTTCCGACAGTAGAGGCGGCTCGAAATTTCGGAACCGCCTCTGTTTCTCACGCAGGGCGCGCCTGTCATTTTCCCGGTTGGGACAGCCCTACTTGACGATAATCAGGTCCACGCCCGCCTCCTCGACGATGGCGACCATCTGTTCGGAAATCCGGTCGTCGGTAATAATGACGTCTATGTCCTCCAACGCACAGATGCGTCCGAAGCCGCGCTGCCCGAATTTCGACGAGTCGGCCAGCACGATATTCTGCGACGAGGCCTTCATCATCTTGCGCGTGAGTTTCGCCTAGTCGAGCGTCGAGGTGGTGATGCCGTGTTCGAGGTCGATGCCGTCCACCCCGAAAAAGAGTTTCGAGCAGATGCAGTCGTCCAGCGACCGCGAGGCCTCCTCGCCCAGCACCGAAAGCGACTTCTTGTGCACCGTACCGCCCAGCTGCACGACATTGACATTCTCCGCCTCGTTGAGCAGCACACCCAGCCGCAGGAACGGCGTGACGATGTTCAGATGGTGCCACTGGCGCATCTTGATCTCCTCGGCGAAAGAATAGATCGTAGACCCCGATGCGATGATGATCGAATCGTTATCGTCCAACAACTCCACGGCGCGCTGCGCGATGAGGCGCTTGGCATCGCGGTTGATATTGTCCTTGACATGCACGTCGAGGTCGGCGACATGGGGATTGGCGGGACGGGCGCTGCCGTGTACCTTGTAAAGCAGCCCTTTGCTCTCCAGGATTTTCACATCCTTGCGGATCGTTACCTTCGTAACCCCCAGCTCGTTCGCCACGTCGGTGATGCGCACGAAACCATATTTGTTCAGTTTGTCGAGGATATATTTGTGTCGTTCGGCAATGCTCAGCATATCTCTCTGTCTTTTTAGCAGTTATTGGAGCAAATATAGTTATTTTTTCGCTTTTATCAAAAAAAGTGTCCGAAACCGCGCTCCGGTTCGGACACTCCCGGATCGCAAGACCCGTATCATCATCTAAAATAGGAACATACTGTTTAATTCCGTTCCGGTTCGGCATCGTAACCGTCGGCACGCGCCCCCCACATCATCAGGAATACCAGCATGCCGACGACGGCTACGCCGATAATCCCTACATAAGCCCAGTTCCAACCGTAATGCTGCGCCACGAAGCCCAGCCCCACGCCCGAAACGACCGTGCTGGCATAACCGAACAGGCCGGTAAGCCCGTTGGCCGTCGCGGCAGCCTTTTTCGTAGCCTGGTTCGCGGCGGCAATGCCGATCAGCGCCTGCGGGCCGTAGATGCAGAACCCGGCGGCACACAGCGTGAGGAAGAGCAACCACACGGGAGCGTCACCGGGCAGCTGCCAGAAGAGAAAGACGAAAACCGCGGCTCCCGCCATGCAGAACACGCAGGTGCGGTGCGCACGGCCCCTGAGCCATTTGTCCGTAGCCCAGCCGGCAAACAACATGCCGACGATACCGGCGATTTCGAACATCGCCACGAGCCACCCGGCATGCGACATGCTGACGCCCTTCGACTGGCTCAGCAGCGAAGGCCCCCAGTCGAGCACCGAGAAACGGACGATATATACGAAGAAATTGGCGAAGCCCAGGATCCAGATCAGCGGGTTCCTGAACACGTGCTTCATCAGGAATGCGCGGTGCTCGGCACTCTTCGTCTCCTTCTTCACCTCCTTCACCTCGGTGCCTTCCAGTTCGGGAAGCCCGACCGAAGAGGGCGTATCGCGCAGGAAGGCGACCAATCCGATCGCCCCGGCGAATGCGATGGCCGAAGGTACCCAGAAACACCAATTCCACGCCCCACATGCGCCGCGGAGGTCATCACGCGCTCCATGCCCGCGGCATCGTCGGGCGCAACGCCCAGATTGGCGGCGATCGTCGCCACGGCGTCGGGGTCGGCCGTCATGTTCATGCCCACGGTACCCATGATATAACCGCAGAGAATCACCACGAGGCCCGCACCGATCGAATGCGAGGTATTCCACACAGACATCTTGGTCGCCAGCTCCGTAGGCGGAATCCAGTGGGTCAGCAGACGCGCGCAGGGAGGGAATCCCGTCCCCTGCAACATGCCGTTTATCACCCACATGATCCCCATGAAGAGGATCATCGTATTGGTGAACTGCGAACCGTCGTGCTGCCCCGTGATCCAGTAGGAGACATCCTCGCCGAATCCGAAGGCGAAGTTGGCCAGCGCACAGAGCGCAAGCCCGATGGCCATGTACCAGCGGGCGTTCATGCGGTCGGCCAGAATACCATTCACGAAACGCGAAAGCCCGTAGACCACACCGTTCAGGGTCAGGAAAATACCCAGGCTGGTTTTCGAGATCCCCAGGTCGGCCTCCAGGCCGGGCATCGCCAGCGAGAAGTTTTTACGCACGAAGTAAAAGAGCGCATAGCCCACCATCGTGGCGATGATGGTACGCGTCTGCCAATACTTGAAGCGCTTGGTTTGTTCAGGAGTCATTTCGGAATGAAAGTTTAGTAGTTTCAGAAAGCAAATATACTACTTTATTTCCCAAATGCTATTTTATTTCCCAAATTCCGCCTTTTCCGAAGAGTTTGTCGAGCCATTCATCCATCCATCCGCAGCGGAACGCGATGTCGATCACGTAAAGCGGCTGCGCATGTAGGGTATCTTTCGAAGCTGGCGCGGAACTTGGCGCGCGAAACGCCGATATGCTCCGGCTCGTAAGGCGCACCGACCAGTTCGAGACGGCGGCGGACCTCGCCGAAGGGAATGATCTGCCGGCGGATATGGCCGCTCAGTGCGGGCCACGCCTTCTGCAGACGCTGCAGCTGGCGGCGCAGCCCCTCCTTATCGACATACTTGCCTTTGGTCTCGACCAGACCGCGGGCCACGAACTCAGGATCGTTGTCGAAAATCCGGTAGATATCCTTTTCGGTCTCCTCCCACGATTTCCATGCGGCGACGCATTTTCGACGTCGAGCGTCTCGACCGGCGTATCGAGCAGCATCTCGATAAAAGCCGTCGAAGCCAGCGTGCCGATGCCGACCTTGAAACCGTGCGAGACGGATGCGCCGTTGTATTTGAGGTGCTCCATGTCCCACAGGTGGCAGAACTGGTGTTCGGCTCCCGACGCGGGTCGGCTCGACTGGGTTGCCTGCATCGCAAAACCGCTCAGCAGCAACCCTTCGGCCAGCTGTTCCACTTTGACGACATTCCCCGCGTGTACGCCCGCCGGGTCGCAGAGCGCCTCTTTCAGGCCGTCCTGCACCACCGAGAATGCGAAGTCGTCCATCAACTCCGACCCTACGGCGTCGGCCAGCATCCAGTCGGCACCGGCCGGGATCTTGGCGATCAGATCGGCATAGCCCGAGGCGGAGAGCTTCGCAGGCGCAGCCGCGGCGATGTTCGGGTCGAGCACCATCCCCAGCGGCGCCGGGCAATCGAAAGTCTGCTTGTTGCCGTCCTTGGTGATCGAAGCCCCGTAGGCCGTATAACCGTCCATCGAAGCGGCCGTACCCACGACCATGTAACGGCGTCCGTTATGGCTGGAACAGAGTTTCGTCAGGTCGTTGATAACGCCCGATCCCACTGCGACGGGAATGGCGTCGGTGCGGGACAGCACCCCGTCCAGCTGTTCGACGAACGTCCACTCGGCATAAAGCTTCGGATCGGTGAAAACATGCGGCTCGTCCTGCGCAACACCCGCCTGAGCCAGAATCCGGTGAACATCGCCTCCGGCCGCCCGCCACGTATTGGCATCGGCGACGACAAGCGCACGCCTGCCGGGAAAGAGTTCCTTGAACATATCCGCGACCCGCGGAAGGGTTTCGATTCCGATCACCAGAGCTTTGGTATCGGTCGTGCGCGACAGAGCGCTTTCTACTTTATTCATTACTATTGATGATTGAATTAATTCACATAGGAGCGACAAAAGGGCATCCAAAGCAAAGGCAAATATATATAATTATTTGTTTTCACACAACAAATAGCACTATATTTTTTCCTTTTTATTTCTTTACAACAAAACCACAACGCAAAAACAGCAAAAAGATTTCTTTTTCAGGATTATTCCCTTTAGAACAGAAGCCCGGCTTCTCCGCAGCAAGCGACCGCCCGAACCGACAACCGCCCATATCGGTCCTGTCCCACCGCCGGGCAACCCTCCGGCAATAAAGCGAAATAAATGCAAAATCTATTCGGTTTCGTTTTGGAACCTGAGGGATTTTACCTATTTTTGTAAATCAGAAGCACAACAGAAAGAAACAATATGAAAATACGCTATTTCTATTAATTTGCTTTTTAGCATCATTACCCGCAAGTCCGGCATTTTCACAACCGTCGGCACGCATCGCCGGAGGTCCCTACCTCCAGAACGTGACCGAGGACGGATTCACCGTAATCTGGACGACAACGACGGACGCGGCGGCGTGGGTCGAAACGGCCCCGATGACGGAACGCACTTCTATGCCGTCGAACGCCCCAAATACTACGACTCGCACCTCGGACGGCGGCGTCTGGGCAAACTGCACCGGGTGCGCGTCGGCGGACTCGAACCGGGCAAAACCTACCGTTACCGCATCATGCAGCAGGGCGTGCTCTGCGACGAAGGCAACAAGCGGGTAGTCCTGGGCGAAGGTTACGGGAGCGACATCCTCAAACACAAGCCCTATACGGCCACTACGCTCGACGAAAAGAAGGATCAAACCGAATTCTGGGTTGTGAACGACATTCACGCCCAGGATTCGATCTTCCGGTTGCTGCTGGAAGGTGCCGAAAAGGCCAAACCCGATTTCGTCTGCTTCAACGGCGACATGCTCACTTCGATGGAGTCGGAGAAGCAGCTTTTCGAGGGGTATCTCAATTCGGCCGCCGAATTGCTGACGCCCGCGGGAATCCCGATCTTCGCCACGCGCGGCAACCACGAGAACCGCGGCTCTTTCTCCCCGAGTTTCCTCGACTACTTCCCGACCTCCACGGGCGAGGTATACTACACGTTCCGGCAGGGGCCGGCCTATTTCGTCGTGCTGGACTGCGGCGAGGACAAACCCGACAGCGACATCCGCTATTACGGGTTGTCGACCACCGACGCCTACCGCGAACAGCAGGCGCAGTGGCTCAGGGGCGTAGTCGCCGGCGAAGAGTTCCGGTCGGCGCCCTACCGCATCGTCCTGATCCACATGCCGCCCAACAAGGGACGCGGCTGGCACGGCGAGCTGGAGATCGAACGGCTGTTTCTCCCGATACTCGACGGAAGCGGCATAGACCTGATGCTCTGCGGCCACTACCACCGTTACCAATGGATCGACGACCGGAGCCGCGGCGCCGATTTCCCGATCCTGATCAATTCCAACAACGACAAAACGGTCGTCAAGGCCGACGAAAAGGGCATCGACATCCGGGTAGTCGATACGGCAGGCAATGTGCTGAAAGAACACAAGATTACGAAAAACAACCGATAAAACACACTATGAAAACATCCAGACTACTGACCGCCTTCGCCACCGCCGCCCTGCTGCTCGGATGCGCCCCGGGCGGGCAAAAGGCCGAAGGGCCCTACTACATCGACATCAAAGACCGCGCACAGCTGCACGAGTGGTTCCGCTATTCGCCCGAGCGGCCGGTCGTCATCAGCGGCCACCGCGGCGGCATGGTGACGGGATTCCCCGAAAACTGCATCGAGTCGTTCGAAAAGACGCTCACGATGATGCCCTCGTTCTTCGAGATCGACCCGCGCATGACCAAAGACAGCGTGATCGTGCTGATGCACGACGCCACGATCGACCGTACCACGACCGGCACGGGCAAGGTTTCGGACTACACCTACGCGGAGTTGCAGCAGTTCTTCCTCAAGGATCGCGAAGGTAACGTCACGACCTACAAGATCCCCACCCTCGAGGAGTGCATCGCCTGGAGCCAGGGCAAGACGATCCTCAACCTCGACATCAAGGACGTCCCGCTCGAAGTGATGTCGCAATTCATCAACCGCCTGGCACCGGCCAACGTGATGTATACCGTGCGCAACGCCAAACAGGCGCGCACGTATCTCGACCGCGACCCGCAGGCGATGTTCTCGTGCTGGTGCAAGAACATGAAGGAGTTCAACGAGTATGTCGGGGAGCGGATTCCCTGGTCGCAGGTGATGGCCTACGTCGGCACGATGATGCTGCCCGACCAGCAGGAGCTTTACGACAACCTGCACCGCAACGGAGTGATGTGCATGATCTCGCTCGCCCCGACGCACGACCGCAGGGCCACCGACGCGCAGAAAATACAGGGCTACGAGCTCGAAATCCCGACGGGTTGCGACGTCATCGAAACCGACTACCCCTACTTATTCCAGAACCTCGATCTCAACCGCAAGTAAACAAATGGCTGCATTCGAAAAATACCGCTCGGTCTACACACACGACGAACTGATGGAGCGGCTGCGCGGCATCAAACACGTGGCGCTCGACATGGACGGCACGATCTACATGGGCATGTCGCTCTTCCCTACACCAAACCCTTCCTCGAAGGGCTGAAAGAGCTGGGAATCGGCTATTCGTTCCTGACCAACAACCCCAAATCCATCGCCGACTACCTACACAAACTCGAAACGCTGGGCATCCATGCCACACGCGAGGAGATGTATACGACGGCGCTGGCGACCATCGACTACATCAAGGAGCACTACCCCGGGCCAAACGGCTCTTCCTGCTCGGCACGCCGAGCATGATCTCGAAATTCGAAGCCGCCGGGTTCGAATCGGCGGCGGATTCAGCCGACGACGTGCCCGACGTAATCGTCGCGGCGTTCGACATGACGCTGCAGTACGACCGGCTCTGCCGCGCGGCGTGGTGGGTGTCGCAGGGCGTGCCCTACATCGCTACCAACCCCGACCGGGTATGCCCCACCGACCAGCCGACGGTACTGGTCGACTGCGGTTCCATTTGCGCTTGCATCGAACATGCCACGGGACGGCGGCCCGACATCACGCTCGGCAAACCCGATCCCAACATGCTCTCGGGCATACTCTCGCGCCACGGCCTGCAACCCGACCAGATCGCGATGGTCGGCGACCGCATCTACACCGACGTGGCGATGGCGCACAATGCCAAGGCCATGGGCGTGCTGGTGCTCTCGGGCGAAACGACGCTCGACGTGGCGGACAAGGCCGACCCGCAGCCGCACATCACGGCCGACAGCATCGAAGTGCTGGGCGCGCTGATCCGCGAAGCGCACAGCAAATAACCGGACGCGGCAT
>JBKSUH010000022.1:0-19720 GCA_047233565.1 Alistipes sp. | reverse complement strand
GTCGTACACGCCGTCCACTGACAGGCCCGCGCGGAACTTGTACCCGAAATTATACATCGTCGCGAAGTTGAACCCCGCCACGCCGTAAGCATCGGGCGCGGCGTATTGCTTGTCGCCGACCGCCACTCCCTTGCGGCGCCACGAGCCGAACAGCACCAGATCGTAGCTCAGGTGGCGGGGAAAGGGTTCCGCGAGCAGCCGTGCCCGTGGCCGCGAGAGCGGGTTGTCGACCCTTCCGAAACTGTATACGAGCCCGAGTTTCATGCCGATCGAGTTGAGTCCCGCGTTGGGGAATTTGGTGTTGCCGTTCGAAAAGTGGGTCATCGAAAGGCCCGTGGTGAGTTCCAACCGCTGCGTGAGCAGCCAGTTGAGGTAGAAATCGACGTTGAGGTAGGCGTTGACCCTCGACCCCATCATGATGTTGGCGCGGTTGTAGTTCGTGTCGTAGGGTTTCCATCCGAACGACAGGCCGAAATTCCACTCGTAGTTGAACGATACCAGCGGGCTGATGCGTGCGATGCGCGCGCCCTGGAAAATATAAAACGCCACGGGGCTGCCCAGCTCCTCCTGTTTTCGAAACTGTAGTAGGAGACCCCGATTCCCTGATAGGCGCCTCCGTATATCCGGTCGGGACGCGATCCGGGCTGGAAGCGGAACGAGTAGCGCAGGTGGGCGGCCAGCGACAGGTCGATCGGCTGCCGGGCCAGATTGTCGCCCGCGAGGAACGGATTGGTCGGACACACGTATTCCGGACGGAGTTCCAGCCCGATACCGTGGACGAAGCGACGGCGGGGAATGCTGCCGTACTGTCCGTACGGGTGTTGGCGCCCGTTTCGGAACCGGTGCCGAAACTGCCGCCGCCCGTCGCGGAGGCTATGCGGTGCCCGCGTTTGGCACGAAACCGGTGCTGGAACCGTTGCTGCCGTCGCCCGTCGCGGAACTTCTGTCGGAGTTACCGCTGTTTGGCGCGGATCCGCCCCAGTTGCCGGCGCCCCCGCTCTCTGCCGTGCCGGACCCGGATCCTGACCCGTTCCGGATGCGCCGTCCGGATGTTTCCTGCCCCGATCCGGCACTGAACCCAGCCTGAAATCCGGTTTCGTATCCGGTGCGGTAACCCCTTTATGTCCGTCTCGTATCCTGCGTCGTACCCTGCGGCATATTCGGCCGAACGCGCCGCGCTCTGCGCCGACGGCTTTGCCGGCCGGGGCGTCGTCGTTTCGGGCGAACCGTTCGCTGTGCCGGGAGCGGATTCGACTGTCGGTTTGGCGTCGGATTTTGCGGTTTCGGGGGATTGCGGAGCGTCCGTTTACAGGCGCCGGGACTGCTTGCGCCGGTCGGACTGCCGACTGGTTCATTAATCGTACTGTTGACCTGATAGAGATCTGCTGTCGGGGATTCCGTTGTTGTCGGATCGCCGCCGCGGTTTGCGTTCGCCGGGGCAGACGGAGTTTCCGAAACACCTGCCGTCGTCAGATCCTTACGGCTCTCGTCCGCCGCTTCTCCGGCTGTGGCGAAGCCGGACAGAAGAGCATGCTTCCCGCAAGAAGCCCCGTCAATCCTTTCCGTATTTTACATTCCATAATGGCCTATCCCCGTTTTGATCGCACAAGATACGAATTTTTGCCGGAGCGCAAAGCGACAATTCGAAAAATCCCGCCTGCAATGCGATTTTCAGCGGCCTCGATAGCATTTCCGGGGCGTAATCGCCGGCAATACGGACTGTTATTTGGTTTCTTCGATTATTGTCCCTATCTTTGTTCCCGAACCAATATCCGCTCCGATGAGAATAAACGATTAGTAGGTCGGTTTCCTTAAACCGACGCCGTGCCGTAAAACAACCCGGTCTGAGGTTTAACAGGTCCCCATTCTGCGGGACCGCTATTAATCGTTTTCATATGAGTATTATCCTAGCGGTGTTTCGTACCGCTACCGCAATCAGCAATTTCTGTTCGAAGGAATAGACCTGTCCGTCGCCGCGGGCGCCAAAGCTGCCGTCGTGGGCGACAACGGCGCCGGCAAATCGACGCTCCTAAACTTATCGCGGGCGAACTCGCTCCCGCCGCGGGAAGCATCGCCTGCTCCTCGCATCCCTACTATGTGCCCCAGCAGCTTGCCGCCGCCGGCATCTCCGCCGCCTGCGTTTTGGGCGTCGCGGACAAACTCGACGCGCTCCGCGCAATCTGCGGCGGCACTGCCGATCCCCGCTGTTACGACGTTTTGGCCGACGATTGGGACGTCGAAGCCCGCTGCCGCGCCGCCCCGATCATTGGGGACTGCCGCATGTCGGCTGACCGACCCGGTCGATGCGCTGAGCGGCGGCGAGCGGACGAAACTCTGTCTGGCGGGGATTTCGGTCCATAACCCTCCGTCATTCTGCTCGACGAACCGACCAATCACCTCGATACGTCGCCGCCGCAGGCTCTATGACCTGCTCCGTGCCAGCCGGCGACGATCGTCGCGGTGAGCCACGACGTCGCGCTGCTCAACCTGCTCGGCACGACCTGCGAACTCTGCGAAGGGGCTGAAAGTCTACGGCGGCGACTATGATTTTTACCGAGAACGCAAACGGATCGAGGAGGAGGCGCTGGCCCAGCAGGTCGATTGCGAACGGGCGGCCCTGCGGCTGGCCCGCAAAAGGCGCAGGAGGTCCGCGAGCGACAGGAGCGGCGGATGCGTCAGGGCGAACGGCACAAGGACCAGCTTCCGCGCATCCTGCGCCGGACGATGAAGGACAGCGGCGAACGGACCGAGGCGCAGCTCGTCGGGAAACATGCGAGCTGATCGACGGCAGCCGGGAGCGGCTGGACGAACTGCGCCGCCGGCAGCGGACGCAGTGCGAGCTGAAGATAGATTTCGACGACGCGCAGCTTCACGAAGGCAAACTGCTGGTCGGGTCGACGGCCTGAATTTCGAATATGCGCCGGCCGCCCGTTGTGGCGCGAACCGCTTTCGCTGGAGATCCGCAGCGGCGAGCGCATCCGCCTGACCGGCGACAACGGTACCGGCAAAACGACCCTTGTCCGGCTGCTGACCGGCGAACTGGAACCACTGCCGGGCGCATCGGCCGGCGGACTCTCTATGTCTGTCTCGATCAGCAATACAGCCGGTGAACACCCCGCAGAGCGTGCTGGAGCTGGCGCAGAGCTGCAATCACGGCAATCTGCAGGACCACGAACTCAAACTGCGGCTTCACCGTGCGCTGTTTGGGCAGCAGATGTGGGACAAGCGGTGCGACACGCTGAGCGGCGGCGAACGGATGCGGCTCTGCCTTTGCAGCCTGATGATCGCCAACCACGTTCCCGATCTCTTTGTCCTCGACGAGCCGACCAACAACCTCGACCTTTCGAGCCTTGCGATCCTGACCGCACGGTCCGCAATTACCGCGGCACCCTGCTGGTCGTCCCCCGACGGTCACTTCACCGATCAGATCGGCATCACAAGGACCGTCGAACTGGAATAGGGTATAACCGGGCGGTGTCGAGTGAATTCATTTATTTTGAAGGAGCCGGATGTCTGACATCCGGCTCCTTCAATAAATTATCTTCGACCTCCGAAAACAATTCCAAGCGATATTTCTGCGTTACTGTACTCTTTATTCATCAACCGATAGCCGATAGAAAGCCGAAGATGATGAAAAAATCATACCGGCGCGGGGCATGACGCATGCTGAAAAGTTATGCTCGTATGTTTTTGCCTGAAGGTCGGAATGATCGACTTGACGATTGAAAATCCGGCTCCGCATCCGACAAATAGTGCTATGTTCTTCGTTCGTCTGAAGTTGTAATCCGACACGAATAATATTTGTCGAAATGATAGTCTCTGTCTATACTGCTTTGCTCCAACTGCGATAGAAAGCCCCGTATTGTATTTGAAGGCCGAAATCTATCGGATATGTTGCAATATTATAACGACCTTCCGCATAAATATTCCATGCGGTCTCGAATTTGCCGCCGTATTTTTTGCGATTAACGGAATAGCAGCCCCGACTTCAACTTCGTAACGGGCGACCTCTGTGCATTGACAGGTGTGGATAAAAGTAGCCACAGACCTATAGCTAAAATATATTTCATTTAGTAGCTCGGTTTAATATCGACAATCGCATAGTTCTTATTCCTGTTATTCGTTTTATAATCGTATCGGAACCAGCCATCGATTCTCGTTATAATATTGACCTTTCTTCTTAGAATAGGCATTCATGGAACTAATATAGTGAAAATAGTCACGATAATAGTAGTAAGTGCGTTTTTATAACAAATACCGATAAAATACCATTTTTACGACTTTCACTCGAATTTCCTGATAACCGTCAACAATCCAAGAATCGCCCATATGCTGTGTTGAATTTAAGTTATAATAGGACGGAATAGCACAAAATAGTACAGGATGGTAACATCTTAACGAATTGTAAACTGATAAAGGTACTCTCGTCATTTTGTATTGAACCAACGTCCCACCGGAAGTATATTCGAATTTTGTTTTCAATGCATTCGGAATATTAGATATCCTGTTGCATGGTAAATCATATGAATACGATCCACTTCTGGTACATCCGATATTCTCTGAAATGTCTTTTAACATGCTACTTACAAGTGATTTCTGCCCGGCAGGTACTTGTCGTGGCATATACATCCAATTAAACCGACGGCCACCAATGACGATACATGATTTTACTTAAGGCTACAGAAATACTCGGAACCGCTATATGTGCTCCGCCATACTCATAAGGCATTTCAATATTATAGGGATTGCTTCGATGCCATTTTAATCCCCAAATTCCTACTAAGGATATCTGGATGGTCTGTTTTTCGGCTTGCTTCGGTCTGCAATTGCCCGGGTTGCTTCCGCGTGTGGGATATCTTCGGAAATGGTGGTCAGATCGTCTGCAATTAGAACACTGTCTCTATCGTTGGCTTCTTCAAGAGATCGACCGGTTGAAATTCAATCGTTGTAACACAAACACTATCAGTCGAATTTACCGGTATTCCATCGTCATTCAATTCTGGATTATTCATACAATCGACAATATCGTCCCATATATTTATTTTTCGCCGTTACATTCGACCACATAGCTGACGTATTGTTCCTGAAATTGATTTTTGAAGAGAATCCAATTCATTGAAATGAAAATACCCTTGCTGTTGAAACTTATGATCGGGAAGTTATTTTCATTCATATCTACAATCAGGTAACCGTTGTCTTCAGCATAATTAACTACATATAATACGGGAACCTTGTCGGCATCTATTGAATCAGTAATTTTCCCCTTCGAATCTATGAGTTCAATTGGGGTAATTGATTCTACCTCCTTGGATGAAAAATCTGTGCTGTCACTACCTTCAACCGATAGTTCGACTCGTGTTGAATTTTCAAGAGATGGTGATGCAATATTCTTTTCGCCAAATAAGAGAGCTAATTTTGCAATTGCATTTTCGAGATTTTAGTCTCTTTTGGACCTGTTTGTGTGATTTTACTTTGTTCATTGATTTCATCTTTGGCACACGATAACATAGCAGAGGCGATCATGCAAAATGTAATCCATTGTCTAATTGTTTTCATGAGAAGATAATTTTAGTTGGCTAATAGTTGTGGGAACGGAACTCGGACATATGACTTTTAGAAAGAGAATCTCATACAGCTAGTTTTATATATTAAAGATATAATGGATCAATTTATATTGTTACTTAACATTCTCGTTTTTATAGAAAGTATCTGTACGGAATATGAATAGGGCGTTGTAGAATATTTTGTGATCTGAGACTGCTATCCGAGTCTTCGCAGTAACAATGATACGACTGCTCGTTGACGAACCGGCGGGAATAAAAATCCTCTTTGAAAGGGGATTTAGAGGGATTGTCTGTACGGTGTATTATCCGCGCCGCGCCGACACGACGGGCTAGTAACCGAGTATTCGGAGCATCGACCGATACGACTGCTCCTGGCGAACAGGCGCGTGTAATATTCGTTGTCGCTCTTGTCGCGGTCGATGATGATGTGCTTGGGTGCCGGGATCAGGCAGTGCTGGATGCCGCCGAAACCGCCCAGCGACTCCTGGTAGGCACCCGTGTGGAAGAACCCGATGTATTGTGTGTTACCCGGTTCGAGCTTGGGCAGGAATATGGCGTTGGTGTGCGATTCGGCATTGTAGAAATCCTCGCTGTCGCAGGTCAGCCCCCCGAGCAGTACGCGCTGGTATTCGCGATCCCAGTTGTTCACCGCCAGCATGATGTAACGCTGGTTGATGCCCCACGTGTCGGGCAGGGTAGTGATGAACGACGAGTCGATCATGTACCAGTTCTCGCGGTCGTTCTGCTGTTTCTGGTTGACGATCGAGTAGAGCGCCGCGCCGCTTTCGCCTACGGTGAACGACCCGAACTCGGTGAAGATGTTGGGTTCCTCCGTGTCGTTGCGGTGGCAGATGTTCTTGATCTGGGCGATGATCTCCTCGGTCAGGTATTCGTAGTCGTATTCGAAGTTGAGCGAGTTCTTGATGGGGAATCCGCCGCCGATGTTGAGGCTGTCCAGCTCGGGACAGATGGCCTTCAGCTCGCAGTAGACGTTGATGCACTTCGACAGCTCGTTCCAGTAGTAGGCCGTGTCCTTGATGCCGGTGTTGATGAAGAATGCAGCATCTTGAGCTGGAATTTCTTGCTGTTGCTTGAGTTTGCCTTGTAGAAATCGACGATGTCGTTGTAGCGGATTCCCAGCCGCGAGGTATAGAATCGAACTTGGGTTCCTCCTCGCAGGCGATGCGGATGCCGACCTTGCACTTCTTGGTGAACGAGTCCTCGAACAGCTCCAGCTCCTCCTTGTTGTCAGCACGGGGATCGTGTTGACGAAGCCGTCGTTCACCAGCTGGGCGATGTTCTCCACGTACTGCGGGCGCTTGAACCCGTTGCAGATGATGTAACGGTCTTTGTCGATGATGCCGCCGTCGTAAAGCGCATTGATTATATGTATGTCGTATGCCGACGACGTTTCCAGGTGGACGTCGTTCTTCATGGCCTCCTCCAGCACGAACGAGAAATGGCTCGACTTGGTGCAGTAACAATAGTTGTACGAGCCTTTGTAGTCGACCTTCGCCATCGCCACGTTGAACATGCGCTTGGCCCGGTTGATCTGCTGCGAGATCTTCGGCAGGTACGTTATCTTGAGCGGCGTACCGTACTGTTTGATCAGTTCCATGAGCGGGATGTCATGGAAATTCAACTCGTTGTCTTCGACCGAGAACTCATCCTGCGGGAAGTCGAACGTCTGTTCGATGAGGTCAATGTACTTGTCTTTCATGGCTGGTTCGTGTAAGTTTCGGCAATCCGTCTTCGCTACATCCGTAATTTCGGGCCAAAGTAGCTTGTCCGGATTTTTTGAAATTTCGGGATGCAAATCAAACGAATATTTTTCGTATAACCAACACTTTGCCGGATTATTTTGAAAAACTCCCCGAATTTGGTTTTTCTTCGAAAAAGGTACTTTTGGTGCAAATTTCAAGCAAGATTTCAATCGTGTTGATTCGCACCATATCGCAATATCTTGAGTCGCACAAACGGCTCGTCGTTCCCCAGCTTGGGACGTTTATCGTCAAGGAGCCGGGCGTAAGCATCGTTTTCTCGGAACTTCTGAAGCGCGACGACGGGACGCTCCGCCGTCTGCTTATCGACCGGGGGCTGAGCGAACTGGAAGCGGCGGGGGAGATCGACCGCTTCGTCTTCGAGGTGCGCCACGCCGTGGAGCACGGCGCCGAATTCCGGCTCGACGGTTTCGGCGTGATGAGGCCCGGTCCCAACGGCACCATCGCCTTCGCTTTCGAATCCCGCCGTGCGGAGTCCGCATCCGGCGCATCCGGACTTCCCGGTGCGGCCGCGGCGTCCGACGGACAGCCGAAGCCCGCCCGCCGGCCCTACGACGAACCCCGCATTCGACTTCGGCCAAGATGAACCCCGACCCTTCGGTGCGGGGCCTGCGCTACGGCAAGCCGCCGAAGACTACCGCCGCCTACACCTATGTCGACCGGCCGCCGCGCCGGCGCCGTGCCGACCGTTTCATTTGGGTCGCCGCCATCGCCGCCGCCATCGCCGTCGCCGCCATCGCTTTCGGCTATCTGCGTGAAGCGAACGACAAGGAGGCCGAAATGCAGTACCTCGAACAACCCGCCGACCCGCAGCCCGCAACGGACACGGGCGCGGCGACGCCCGAACAACCCATAACGGAATAAATGACGGACATCACCACAGTCAAGCAGCGCTTCGGCATCATCGGCACTTCGGAACTTTTAGACCGGGCGCTGGAGGTCGCCGTGCGTGTGGCCCCCACCGACCTGACCGTCCTTGTCACGGGCGAGAGCGGCGTGGGCAAGGAGTTCTTTCCGCAGGTCATCCACGCTTACTCGGCCCGCAAACACAATAAATATATAGCCGTCAACTGCGCGGCGATTCCCGAAGGTACCATCGATTCGGAACTCTTCGGGCATGAGAAAGGCTCCTTCACCGGGGCGCTCGAAGCCCGCAAGGGCTATTTCGAGGAGGCCGACGGGGGGACGATCTTCCTCGACGAAGTCGCCGAGTTGCCGCACCCGACCCAGGCGCGCCTGCTGCGCGTGTTGCAGACGGGCGAGTTCATCCGCGTCGGGTCGTCCAAGGTGCAGAAAACCGATGTCCGCGTCGTTGCCGCCACGAATATGAACCTCCAGCAGGCCATCGCTTCGGGGCGTTTCCGCGAGGACTTGTACTACCGCCTCAGCACGGTGCCGATCACGGTGCCTTCGCTGCGCGAGCGGCCGCAGGACATCCCGCTGCTGTTCCGCAAGTTCGCCGCCGACGTGGCCGTGCAGTACCGCATGCCCGCCGTGACGCTCGATCCCGCGGCGCGCGAGATGCTGATGCATTATTACTGGCGGGGCAATATCCGCCAGCTTAAAAACGTTGCTGAACAGATATCGGCCATCGAGCAGACGCGTCTCATTACGCCCGACGTGCTGGCCAAATACCTGCCGCCGCAGGGCGGGGCGCTCCCGTCATGATGGGCGGGGCGCCGGTCGACGATGCGATGTCCACCGAACGCGAACTGCTCTACAAGGTGCTTTTCGACATGCGCGCCGACATCAACGACCTGAAGCGGATGATGTCCGAGCTGCTGCACAACCCTGTCAGGAGCCGGTCCGCGACGTCAAGGCGCTGCTGTCGACCACGGCGCAAAGCTCCGCGCCCGTCTATGCAGCAGGCTCGGTTCCGGTCTTCGCCGAGAGCGAGGAGGTGACCGACGAGCCGCCGCGCGAGATGACCAAGGCTGACATGCAGCGCGAGCGAGATCATCCGCGCCCTGCGCCGCAACAACGGCCGCCGCCGCGAAGCCGCCGCCGAGCTGTTCATGTCCGAGCGCACGCTCTACCGCAAGATCAAGGAGCTGGGCATCGAAGAGAACTGACGGCTGACGACCCTCCCCGGATCGTCCGGCGGAGTGCACTGAAAATAACCGGTTCCGAACCGGAGTAAAACGATAGATTTTCGGCATGAAGATAAAATTCGCAATCACGGCCCTTTGCGCCGCCCTGCTGACGGGCTGCGGCGTGGCATCAAATATTCGCTTTCGGGCGCTTCGATTCCGCCCGACGCCAAGACCTTCAGCGTGGCCTATTTCCCCACCCACGCCACGATGGTTGCGCCCATCCTCAGCTCGACGCTCACCGATGCACTCGTCGACATGTTCACCCGCCGTACCCGCCTGATGCAGGTCGAAGAGGGCGGCGACTTCGCTTTCGAAGGCGAGATCATCAACTATACCTCCACCACGGCGTCGGTGTCGAGCGACGATTACGCCCTGCTGAACCGCCTGACGATCACCATCAAGGTGCGTTTCACGAATGCCCTCGACGAGAAACAGTCCTGGAACAGGACTTTCACGGCCTACGAGGACTACGAATCCACGCGCCTGCTGACCGAAGTCGAGGGGGAGCTCATCCCGCAGATCGTCGACAAGCTGGTGACGGACATTTTCCAGGCTTCGGCTTCGAACTGGTAAACCTTCGCGGCAATGGCTGACCTGAAACAATATATCGCATCGTCCGGCGCGGGTGAACTTCCCGCAGAGGCGGAACTCGACGCGTTGCTCGCGCGCTGCGAGTGGTTCGACCTGGCGCGTATCGTGCGCGAAATCGCCACGGGCAGGCCCGATCCCCGGCTGGACGTGACCGCCCCGTGGCGTGCGCAGAGTTCGCTGCGCATGGCTGCGGTCGATGCCGATGCCCTGTGCCGGCTGTCGTCCGACGACATCATCGACCGTTTCCTGCGCGAGGAGGATCTGCGCATCGTGGCCGCCGACGGCGAACCCGAGGAGGAGGTGTGCACCGAGGCCGTGCTGGACGACGACGACCAGGTCGTGAGCGAGGAACTGGCGGAAATCTATCTTGCCCAGGGGCTTCGGGACAAAGCCATAGCGATTTATCGCAAATTAAGTTTGCGAAATCCCGAAAAAAGTATTTACTTTGCCGAGCTAATTGGTAAATTGGAAAACAATAATTAAATTTCAACGATATGTTATACACGATTTGCATTGCCCTGATACTCATCGCGAGCGTATTGATCATCCTTGCGGTATTGGTGCAGAACCCCAAGAGCGGCATGGCCGCCAACTTCGGCGCGTCGAACCAAGTGATGGGCGTGCGCGAGACTTCGGACTTTTGGAGAAATTCACGTGGACGATGGCCATTGCTATCGTCGTGCTGAGTCTGGTCGCTACGCTGGCTATGGACAAAGGCCTTGTCGCCGAGAGCAACAGCGAGATTTCGAAGGACGTTAAGGCGCTTCAGGAGCGCGTTATCGAGTCGGAAACTCCGCCACGATGCCGCAGGCCGAGATTCCCGCCGCCGAAGTTCCCGCCGAGCAGTCGGCCGAATAGGGCTGGGTTTCAGCCGGACAGTGCCGGCCGCGAGGAACGGGTTCCCGGCCGATGCGGGTGCTGTCTGATATTTTACAAGCCGTGGATTTTCCACGGCTTTTCGTTTTCCCGTATTCGGTCGTACGTCCTGCGCCGAAGTATTGTCGGGTGCAGGACAATCGCTCGAATCCAAAATCGGTTATTATGACAACGGAAAGTGGAATAAAGTATTTTGAAAACCGCGAGGAGTGGCGGAGATGGCTGACTGACAATTTCGATACGGCCCGTGAGATATGGTTCGTGTTTCCGCATAAGTCGTCCGGTAAGAAAAGCATCGTATATAATGATGCGGTTGAAGAAGCCCCTTTGTTTCGATTGGATCGACAGCACGATAAGACCCCTCGACGCAGAGCATAAAATTCAGCGTTTCACCCCAGAAATCCCAAAAGTCCTTACTCGCAAGCCAATAAGGAAAGACTTAAATGGCTCATGGACAATGGAATGATACACCCGAAATTCGAGGAGAAGATACAGAAGGTGCTTTCCGTCCCTTTTGTATTTCCGGACGATATCATCGACCGGCTGAAGAAAGATCGAACGGTCTAGAGAAACTACTGCCGTTTTCCGGAAACCTATAAACGTATCCGCATTGCCTACATCGAAGCTGCGAGGTCGCGTCCCGAAGAGTTCGGGAAGCGGTTGAACCACTTCATTTGCAAGACGAAGGAAAATAAGACGATACGGGGATTCGGCGGAATTGAAAAATACTATTCGAAATAAAATTCCGGTGCATGGCCGGACGGGCTGCCCGCTCTTGCGGCTGCCCGACGGGACCAGCCTCCCGGCAGCTCCTGTTTCGCCGCTTCTATTTTTCAGTCCCGATCAGGTAGAGCACATGCCGTCGCAGGGGATGGCCTTCGGGCAGGGCGGGGTGGTCGAACTCGCACAAAAGCTCCATGCCGAGCTTCTGCATGACCCGCTGCGAGCGCAGGTTCGTGACGGTCGTGAAGGCTACCAGTTCTTCGATGCCCAGCTTTGCGGCGAGCGCTACGCAGGCCTGCGCCGCTTCCGTCGCATAACCCTGATCCCAGAACTCGGTTCGCAGGCGCCAACCGATTTCGATTTTATCCTTCATGCCCGTAAACGTTACGCGGTGCAGCCCCGTATAACCGAGCAGCTCGCCGTCCTCGCGCCGCTCGACGGCGTACAGGCCGAATCCCTCGGTCGAGAACTCCTCGCGTATGCGTTCCATGAATTCCGCCGACTGCTCCGGCGCCAGCGGTGCCGGAAAGTACTCCATCACGCGCGGGTCGGCGTTCATGGCCGTAAATGTTCCGAGGTCTTCTTCCCGCCATGCGCGCAGCACGAGCCGGGGTGTAGGTGCTGGAAAAATCATTTCGCAAATTCTGTTTTGAATTGGTGGATGTAGATACCGTATTCCGAATGCCGTTCGGATTTCGGCTTCGCATCGCAGCCGGTCCCGCCGCCGTGTGTTTTCCGGAACCGGATCGGCTGCTTCCGACTGCAGTTGTCTGCCGAGCGTTTACCGCTCCCGGCCGCGGACATTTGTCCGCCTCTTTTTATTCGGTCGGGACTTCTGTCCTGCCGTTTTTCGTTTTGTCGGGAGCTGTCTGCTCTTCAACAGCGTCCGGATTCAGCCGGCCCGGTCGTCCGCTCTTCTGCGGCCCGGATTCAACTACCGGTCCGATCGTCCGCTCTTTACGGCCCGGAGGAAACCGCCCTCCTTTCTGCGGCCTTACTCGGCCACCTCTTTTTTCGAGCGCTTGCGGGTGTTGATCGTCAGGTAGCGTTGCAGGGTCTGTTGCAGGCGCACGGGGTCGATGTTGCGGCGGAGCTCCCCGCCCTGCGCGATCGAGATGCCGCCCGTCTCCTCCGAAACGACGATGATGATGGCGTCCGAGATTTCGCTCATGCCGATCGCGGCGCGGTGGCGGGTGCCGTAGGATTTCGGGACGTCGCTCTGCGTCACCGGCAGGATGCACTTTGCGGCCACGATGCGGTCGCCTTCGATCAGTACGGCGCCGTCGTGCAGGGGGGCGTTCTTGAAAAATATGTTTTTTAACAACGACGTCGAAACCTTGGCGTCGAGGGCGATGCCGCCCTCGGCGATCAGCCGCAGGTCGCTCTGCTGTCCGATGACGATCAGCGCGCCGGTTTTCGTCTCCGACATCTCGCGGCAGGCCGTGACGATCGGTACGACGTTGGTCTGCACCGCATCGTCGCCCGTCGAGAAGATGCGGGTGATGAAGTTGAAATGTTTCTGGCGCATGCCGATCATCTGCAGGAAACGCCGCAGTTCGGGCTGGAAGACGATGATCAGCGCAATGGCCCCGACCGAAATCAGTTGTCCCAGAATTGTGGAGAGCAGTTCCATGTTGAGCGTCCGCACGACGACCCATAGCAGGTAGATGGCGATGATGCCTGAGAGAATATAGGGCGCGTTGGTGCCTTTGGTCATGCGGTAGATCCAGTACATGATCACGGCGACCAGAATGATGTCTATGAAATCGACGAATGTGAACGGAACGAAACCCATTGCGTGTGCGTTGCTTTTTAGTTTTCCTGCAAATGTATAAAAAATACGGACTTTTCCTCGGTCCGGTCTCAATAAGTCGTGCCGATGTGCTGCCGGCCTGCCGGCAGCCGCAGCCCGGCTGGCATGTTTCGGCGGTTCCCCACGCAGGCGCACCCACGAAAAAGCCGTCCCGCAGGGGACGGCTCTTATTCATGCAGCGGAACCGGATTGCTTATTTCTTCTCGGCTTTCTGGTCGGCCGCATACAGCTCGTTTACCTTCGCCAGCACGGCGGGGGTGATGTTGAGCGTCGTGTCGGCGTCGATAAGGGCCGTCGAGTTGATGATCAGCTTGTACTTCTTGCCGGCGTTGATATCCTGCACGGCGCGGTGCAGCAGATCCTGCGCCCGGTTGGTGAATACGAAGTTCTCTTCGTCGAGCGCCTGCGCCTCTTTCTGCGCCGAGGACTGGTAGGCGGCCACGCGCTTTCGATGCTCTGCTGCTGGGCCTGCGCGTCGTTGGTCGTAATCAGTCCCTTCTGATACTTCTCCTGTAACTGGGCGGCTTCGGACTGAAGGTTCTGCTCCTTCTGCGCCCAGCTCTTCTGCGCCTTCTGGGTCTTCTCCTGCAGGGCCTTGCCTTCGTTCAGGAAAAGGTCGCATTGTGCCAGTACGGCTTCGACCTGCACATAAGCGATATCGCTTGATCCGACTTCGCGAGCAACCTCCTCCTCGGCGGCCGTCTCGGTGGTTTTCGTACCGCAGGCTGTCATGGCGCAAGCCGCAACGAGCGCCGTAAAAAGCATTTTTTTCATGTCGTTTTTTATCTGTTTTAGTTAAATATTCGGCTTTTGAATCACAAAGGTAAAAAAAAATCTTTATTTTTGCCCCACGCCTTGTAAATTTTGAATTTCATGTACGAATACATCAGCGGAACGGTCGCCGAGGCGACCCCGGCATATGCGGTCATCGACGCCGGAGGTGTCGGTTACTACCTCCATATCTCGCTCGAAACATTTTCGGCCGTCGAACATGCGCAAAACGCCCGTCTGTACGTCCATTACGTCGTGCGCGAGGACGCGCAGCTGCTCTACGGTTTCGCGACGAAAGTCGAACGCGAATTCTTCCGCCATCTGATCAGCGTTTCGGGCGTGGGGGGCAATACGGCGCGTATGATTCTTTCGACCTATTCGCCGCGCGAGTTGCAGGGGATCATCACCTCGGGCAATGCCGTACTGCTCAAAAACGTCAAGGGTCTGGGGCTGAAAACCGCCCAGAAAATCATCGTCGAACTGAGCGGCAAGCTCACCGGACTGGCCGAGGGCGATACTCAGGCGATCCCGTCCGCAGGCGGGGAGGCGCTTGACGAGGCGCTTTCGGCGCTGGTCATGCTGGGATTCGCTAAGGCTCCGGCCGAGAAGGCGTTGCGCGGCATCATGCGTGATAATCCGGCCGTTTCGGTCGAGGATTTGGTGCGAATGGCCTTAAAGCCTATGAAAGTCTTTTTCATCAACGAAATCGAATAATTCCCCCCGTTTGTTTGGTTTGGTAAGATATTTGCTATACCTTCGCACCCGTTACTTGATATTATTGATTTATGGAAGAACAAATCCCTCTTGGCTTTATCGGTATCCTGCTAGGGGTGTTCGCCTTTGCCTTCCTGATCGGTGTAGGCGTCATATATCTGAAGCAACGGCGAATTCAACGTCTCAAAAATCCCCGGAAAGACTATTATCGGTAGCATAATCGACGGCTGAAGCCGTCTTTTTTTTTGTCCCCGGCACGCTAACCGGGGCTTTTTTTACGTTTCATGCTTTGAAATCGGATTGTTTTTGTAAATTTGCACGATAATACGACGATGAAAAGACTATTGATCATATGCCTATCCGCTGCGCTCGTGTCGCTGGCCGGCTGTTCCGACGACGAAGACATCCAGCCCGCGCAGAAGGAGAAGATAGTCTCTTTCCTGACCGGGACGCACGCCCCCCGGCTCGTCGCCGAGGAGAACCTGGAGGAGGGGAGCGACGAGCCTTACTTCACCACTTCGGGCAACGCGGTCTACCGCTACATCGCGGGGATCAACAACCCCGACCGCGTGAACTGGACCGAGGTGACGCACCTCGAAGGTGACCGTCACTTTCAGCGCCTACGTCTTCACCTTTGCCAATATCGTGACGCCCGCGACGTCCACCACCAACCTTACGGTGCCCTATTATTCGAACGATCCGGTGCTGATCGCGGCGATGGAAGATCCCGAAAACGGTCCCGGTCTGACGCCGGGCGCGTGGTCGTCCGAACCGCTGGAGATAGATATGCGCGGTTCCGGCATAATAAAAGGCTTTACAAGCGTTACTTGGTTGTCGTGAGGGCGACTATGTCGAATCCTCATGACCTACAATATGGCTTACGGCGACATCAACTTCAGTACGATCCCGAAGGAGAGTCCCGTCGCTTATTTTTACGGTAAACAGTGTCGAGTAAAATACAAACCGAAAATATGAAATTTATTACCCGTTTTTTATGCGTGCCGGTTGCCGGCCTTCTGGCGCTGACATCCTGTGCGAAAGACGAAGACGAATCGTACGTTCAGTTCGAGAATCAGGCGCTCGAAGCGTGGATGACCCAGCACCGTCCCGATCTGGTGAAGAACTACCAGCCCGACGGCGGTTATTATATCGACGTACTCGATGCCGGGAGCGGATAAAGATCCGCTCAACAAGGAGCCGATCTGGGTGTCGTTCGACTTCACGGGCGCGATCTGGCCGGCAATATTATCCTCACACGCAGTGCATCCGACGCCAAGCTGACGGGCGCTTTTTCCAAGTATACCCATTATGTGCCGTTTTACCGCTATTGCGGCACCGAAAATACGGGACTGATGGAGGGCACGTGGTCCATGCGCAACACGCTGAAACTCGACCAGGAGTATTTCGACAAGTATAAAAACGATCCGAGCGCCGTCTCACCTCTACCGAGCTGCAGCTCCGCATCGGCTCAAGATACAGCTTTACATGCCCTCTACCGTCGTCGGCAACGGCGTCGAGGGTACGGGAGGCTATGAAGGGCAGGGTTCTCCGAGCAAAATACGCTGAGCGCCAACCGTCCGTTCATTGTCACGATGGAGATCCGCGATACGGTCAGCAACCCCCTCGAACGCGAGGGTAAAACGTGGACGAATTCAGCGACGGCAACGGCGGCCGGCTGGTCTACGGCAAGGAAGCCGACGAAAAGACGCAAACCGTCGTTCGTCCGACCGATCCCGAAGACCCGAACCACGCCTATGTGACCGACAAACGCTGGGTCAGCGCCTGCGATACCATTCCGCAGCTCTATGTGAACGTGCGCTATGATCCGACGCAGGCCGCAGACCGGCTGGATTATCCGGCCGTACCACTGGGATACGAACCCTATGTGACCGAGAGTCCGTAAAAACGATCGATGAGAAGATCGCCGAAGCGCTGAAAAAGCGTTTCTATCCTGACGACGACGATAAATACGAAGGCGTCGTGAAGCTCGAAGCCGACTCCGTGACGCTCGAAGGCACGGCCAAAATCTGGTATATCGGCCGTTTCCTCGACGGGTTCATCTTCGACACGAACATCGACGAGGTGAAGAAGATCATCTACGGCGAGGTCGCGCAAACGGGTACGGCGCTCGAATACACCCCGTCGAGCGGCGGGATGATCCAGGCGTTCTACTACGCCATCCCCAACCTCAAGTTCGGCCAGTGGGCGGAGCTCATCACCACGTCGACCAACGCCTACGGTTCGTCGGGCAAGAGCGGCTCGTCGAGTTCGTCCACTTCGGGGTCGAGCGGTTATTCGTCGAGCTACCTCGATTATCTCAACTACCTCAATTACGCCAATAGCTACTACGGCAGCGGCGGATACTACGGCGGTTACTACGGCGGCTATTACGGCAGCTACTACGGCGGTTACTACGACAGCATGTACGGCTCCGGCTACGACAGTTCCAGCACGGGTACCACCGTGACGACCATCACCACCGAGATTCCCTCGTTCACGCCGCTTATTTTCCAGCTTTACATCGAGCCGAAGGAGTAATCCGGCGCCGGATACGAAAACTGAAACCGCACTTTCCCGACGGAAAGTGCGGTTTCTTTTATTATCTCCCGTTTCGTTTTTATTACACATTTTTAAGGCAGAAATTTTGCAGTTCACCAAAAATGTATTAACTTAGTGATGCAGAACTTCAACTTAAAATTCAACGGATATGATTATCACATTTAACGAGTTGCGCCGTATCAAGGACAGACTGCCCAGCGGCAGCTCGCAGCGCATTGCAGATGAGTTAGGAATTGATGTAGACACCGTCCGCAACTATTTCGGAGGCAAGCACGAGGCGAAAGAATGCGTGGGTGTCCACTTCGAGCCGGGGCCGGACGGAGGCGTGGTTACGCTGGACGATACGACGATTCTCGACGTTGCGATGCGTATTCTGGGCGAGCAGAAATAAATATTGTATGCCGGCCTTCGGGCCGTGTCGTCGGCCTGCGGTTGCGCAGGCCTGTTTTGCCGCCTGACTCTGCAGTCCTGTCTGTCTTCGTTGCATCGCCCTTTGCATCGCCCTTTGCGCCGCCCATCGTTCATCGCCCGCCGTTTGTTGGTCGTCGTCCATTGTCTATTCCTTGCCGCGGGTTGTTTATCGCCCGCCGTTGCGCCGCTTCTCTTTCCGCTGCCGTTCGGTCCGGACCACGGCTTTTGTATCCGCGGAATCCCGGCCTGCGTGTCTGCGGGGCTGCTTGCCGTGTCGTTCCGCAGCGGTTCCGTCGGTCTGCCTTTCCTCGAAAAAGCCTCCGCCTTCCGCAGCTTGGTCGCCGCGCCGTTTCTGACAAAATAACACCTTGCATCCTGCTTTCCGGGGCGATATTCCCGGCCCGGTCTGCCATTCTGCTGACAATTTGGCAGGGATTGCCGTTTGGTACAACCTTTGTTCGATCTACTGGCGTGACCGGCCACCGGAACCGCAGGGCGAAGGGGCGGGGCACAGGGCAACGTAAAAAATATCATTAAACTTATATACGATTATGGCAAAAATTATTGGTATTGACTTAGGTACTACGAACTCCTGCGTAGCAGTGATGGAGGGCAACGAGCCCGTGGTTATTCCCAACTCCGAGGGACACCGCACGACCCCGTCTGTGGTGGCTTTCACGGCGGACGGCGAGCGTAAGGTGGGTGACCCGGCTAAGCGTCAGGCCATCACCAACCCCAAGCGTACGGTCTTTTCGATCAAGCGTTTCATGGGCGAGCGCTACGATCAGGTTACGGCCGATATAGAGCGTGCCCCCTATTCGATCGTCAAGGGTGACAACAACACCCCGCGCGTCGACATCGACGGCCGCCAGTATACGCCGCAGGAGATTTCGGCCATCATCCTGCAGAAGATGAAGAAAACGGCCGAAGACTACCTCGGACAGGAGGTTACGGAAGCCGTCATCACGGTTCCCGCCTATTTCTCCGACTCGCAGCGCCAGGCTACGAAGGAGGCTGGCGAGATCGCCGGGCTGAAGGTGCGCCGTATCATCAACGAGCCTACCGCAGCCGCACTGGCCTACGGTATGGACAAGAAGAGCAGCGATATGAAGATCGCCGTGTATGACCTCGGCGGCGGTACGTTCGATATTTCGATCCTCGAGCTGGGCGACGGCGTCTTCGAAGTGAAGTCGACCAACGGCGATACCCACCTGGGCGGCGACGACTTCGACCACGTGCTGATCGACTACATGGCCGAGGCGTTCAAGGCCGAGCACCAGATCGACCTGCGCCAGGATCCGATGGCCTTGCAGCGTCTGAAGGAAGCTGCCGAGAAGGCGAAGATCGAGCTTTCGTCCTCGACCTCCACGGAGATCAACCTGCCGTACATCATGCCCGTCAACGGCATTCCGCAGCACCTCGTTATGTCGCTCACGCGTGCCAAGTTCGAGCAGCTGTGCGACCACCTGATCCGCAAGACCATCGAGCCCTGCAAACTTGCTTTGCGCGACGCGGGCCTCGACGCTTCGCAGATCAACGAGGTGATCCTCGTCGGCGGTTCGACCCGTATCCCCGCGATCCAGAAGATCGTCGAGGAGTTCTTCGGCCGCACGCCCAACAAGAGCGTGAACCCCGACGAAGTGGTGGCCGTAGGCGCCGCGATCCAGGGCGGTGTGCTCACGGGCGAGGTGAAGGACGTGCTGCTGCTCGACGTTACGCCGCTGTCGCTGGGTATCGAGACCTTGGGCGGTGTGATGACCAAGCTCATCGACGCCAACACCACGATCCCGACCCGCAAGTCGGAGACCTTCTCCACGGCTGCCG
>JBKSUH010000021.1:0-20432 GCA_047233565.1 Alistipes sp. | reverse complement strand
CCATTTGTCTTGCTTATTCCACGATTACGGCGCGGTTCAGTTCCGGCTCTGCGAACCGGTTGTTGGTGTCGCCTTCGGCTTTCTTGACCAAACGGGACGGGTCGATGCCGTACTTGTCCTTCAAGAGGTTGTAGACGTACTCCATGCGCTGTTCGCTCAGCCGCTGGTTGATCTCCTTCGTGCCGGTATCCTTGTCTGCCGAGCCGATCAGCGTGAAGGTCTTGTCCTTGTCGGCCTTCATGGCGTTCCTTACGTAGAATTCGAGGTTGGTCAGTTCTTTCTTGTCGAGCGTGGCCTTGCCGATCTTGAAGAAGAGCGCCACGGGCGATGCGGATACCTTCTGCTCGGCAACCACCTTGGGCGGCATGTTGCGCAGCTTCTCGTTCTCGTCGCTGAGCGCCGGTGTTTTTCGATGCGAGGTCGTTGTTGTTCTCTTCGAGACGCCTGATCCGGTCGAGGTAAGGCGTGAAATCCACCGCCTGCGGTTTCGAGGCGCGTGTGAATCCGCGGCGGTTGAATTTGTACGCCAAACCTGCGGTGACCGAGAGCATACCTTCGCCGATGCGGCCGCCGCCCACGCCGTCGAAACGCTGGTTGACCAGCAGGCAGCGAGCTTCGAGCGTCAGGTCGAGCAGATCGCAGAGGCGCACTACATTCAGCAGACCTGCGTCGAAGCCGATTTCGTTGTCGTGGGTGTCGTTGCCGTAGGAACGCGCCCAACCCACTCCGACGAAGGGTACGAAATTCCAGGTGCGGGTCTCCTTGTAGCCGCTCACGGCGTTCGAGAAGTTCCACATTGCATCGGCATGCAGGTACGATACGCCGAATTTCTCCTTGAACATGCTTCCGTCGGCACCCTTTGCGTATTTGGTGCCTGCGGTCGTCCACCCTTTGGCCTGCAGGCCGGAGTATCCGACGCGGGCGCCGATCGAGGGGGTGAACCATTTTCCGACATGGATGTCCAGTGCCGGGGCCATGCGTTTGCCGAATTTGCCGTAGGAGTCGTGTTCGCCGAAATAGAGGTTTATACCTCCGGCGATGCCGACGAAAATGTTGTCGGAGAGCCGGTTGGTTTCGTAGGGGCCGCGTACGACGCGGTTTTGCGCATCCGGTTGCCGTTCTCCTGCGCCGAAGCGCCGCCGCAGACGAGGGCGAATAATGCAATGAGGTAGAGACGTTTCATTTTTTAATGTTTATTGGTGATTGATGTGTCGTTCCGTCGGTTCGGCCGCAGGCAGGTATGCGTACGGCTGTCGGCCCAGTTGCGCGCGGAGCGCGCCGGGAGTCGAGTTCGTCGATATGGATGTTGGAAAGATATTCGCGCGTCAGCGATTCGTACTGCCTGTTCGCCTTGTATAAGGGTTGCAGGAGGTGGCTGTTCTCGTATGACCAGAAGCCGTTCGTGACCTCGTGCATTCCGCCTTCCAGCCGCAGCGTCAGGTCGTAGAGCGTCGGCCGCAGGTTGCGGTTCCATTCATAGTAGGTCCTTCCCGACTGGATGATGCAGGTCGCATAGTCGGTTTTGGCGACGAGTTCGCGCAGGACCCGGCGGTACATGTAGGTGTCCGCGCCCGGATTCAGACATGCCGCCATCAGTTCGCGGCTCTTCATGGGAGGGGCGCCGGCTTCCGACGCCTTGCGGAGTGCGAGCAGAATCTTTACTGCCCATAAAATCTTAAGTGAAAGTGTCAATTTGTACCAGCCTTTTAGTCAGATAGTTACATGCGTCTCCGAGACCCCTTACTGTAAATAATGGGTCTTGAACTAAAAATGTTTTATAATCATTTCCGTCATCGGCAAAATAGATTATTTAATCACAACCAAACATTTCATGCAAAAAAATTTACGCATCACAGCTAATTAACGACTTTTAGCGTAATAACCGCCCTTGTTTAAAAATCGAAAATTCGACACCGCATTCGATTTTTCTCACAATTGTGTCGAATCTGCTATTTAGCAACTGACAACCAGCATTTACACGAACAAGACCCATTATTTACAGTAATGGGCCTTGTTTCTCGCTTCTGCAAAATTTTTTCCTGATACCAGAAAAATCCGAACGCTGCCTGAATCGGCCTGATCGTTACAGGTTGATGATTTTCCGATTGGCCTTGTCGATGACGTCGTGATCGAGCTGCGCCAGATAGATGCGCGTCGTTCGTTCGGAGGTGTGCCCCATGCCGGCGCTGATGACCGTCAGCGGCGTGCCGCAGTCGCGTGCCAGTGTCGCCCATGAATGGCGTGCCGCATAGAATGTCAGCGGTTCGGAAATTTCCAGCATCGCGCCGATCTTCCGGATGAATTTGTTCAGTTCGCGCTGCTGCTGACGGTAGGCGCGGTAACTGTCGTCGCGGGCGAGCACGGGCAGTATATAAGGTGAATCGCCGTTGTAACGGTCGATGATGCGCTGCAGGGGCGGTTCGATGCGCAGCGTGAGCGTCTGGCCGGTTTTCTTTCGTTTGTATGTCAGCACACCGTCGCTGATGTCGCTTTTCGCAGATAGATCATGTCCACGAACGACATGCCGCGGGTGTAGAAGCTGAACATGAAGAGGTCGCGCGCCAGCGCATATTTCGGATGCAGTTCTGACAGGTCGGCGTCGCTGATCCGCCTGAGCGTTTCGCGCGGTAGCGCGTTGCGGGTCGCCACCTGCCTGATATGCCTGCGGTAGAACGGATTGCCGCGGGATGCGATGAAGCTGCCCTGTCCGCGGCCTTGTTGTAGACGGCCCGCAGGTAGCGCATGTGGAACACGACGCTGTTTGTCCCCAGTCCTCTTGCCAGAAGCCATCGTTCGTAACGTTCGAGCCATTCGGCGGTAAATTGTTCGGGCAGCAGTTTGCGGCCGTTCATGTATTTGACGAGCATGCGGTATGCCGTCAGGTAGTTTGCGGCGGAACCGTCTCTTCCCGTTTGTTCGCACTCGGCGACGTGGAGTGCGAAGCAGGACATGAAATCGGGGGCGTTTTACTGCGGGGCTGCCCCGTGAATGCGGGCCGCCCCGTAAACGTGTGTCGGTGCATGCCGACTGAATCCGGTGAATACGTCATAGAATAGAATTTTGTGTGAAATCGTGCACAAGATAGAAAACCGCAAATCAAAGGCCGCACGATGCCTGCGAAGATTTGCGGAAACGGAGACCCGCTCGGCCTCCGGGCACAGTTCCGGGAACGGGAAAGACCACGGAAGGGGCCGGCTGTGCGCTTGGAAAGAATGATCGGAATGTAAAAGATCGAAAAGTTGCGTTCTATTATTTTACTAACGGCGGCCGTGCGGATAATATTGCACCCTTCCCGGTGTCCGAACAGCGTATTGAGAACCTGTGCGTTGGCCTTTGCAGATGCCGGGCTGCTTCTCCGTGCGCTTTTTCGCTGTCCGGCGGCTCCCGGCGGTTGGAATCCCGGTGCTAAAACGGGCGGGACGTTATGGGTCTCGCCCGTTTTTGTTTGTGTGGGCGGCGCCCCGGATCTGTCCGCTGCGATGACGCGGCCTTGCCTCCGGGATGCGGGGACATATGATTTTCGGACAAAATGGTTTTTAATTTTTCAAAAAAATCGCAATCCCCTTTTTCTGCCGCCCTGCCGACCGCCGTCCTGCCACCTTGCCGCCCTGCCACTTTGCCGTCCTGCCACTTTGCCGTCCTGCCACTTTGCCGTCCTGCCACTTTGCCGCCTTGCCGCCCTGCCACTTTGCCGCCCTGCCACTTTGCCGCCCTGCCACTTTGCCGTCCTGCTACTTTGCCGCCTTGCCGCCCGCCGTCTTGCCGCCCGCCGTCTTGCCGCCCGCTGCCTTGTAGCCTGCCGCCCGCTGCCTTGCCACCTTGCCGTCCTGCCGCCTTGCCGCCCGCCACCCGCTGCCCTGCCGACTCGCCCGAACGGCGCATGCCGTTTCCTCGCCCTCCGCTCGGTCCGGGGAAAATCCGCCTGCGGTGAAACTCCGTTTTTGCATGACCTGACACGTGCGGCAACAAAAACGACCCCGTCGAGGGTCGTTTTCATCGTGTCGCGTCTCCGGTCAGCCGCAGATATAGACGCATCCGTAGACCGCGGCGGCGGTCCTCTACAAGCAATTCCGTCCTCTACAGGCAGTTCCGCCGTCTGCTGGAGCTGGTCGCCGAAGCCCGCGAAGCCGGCGTGGACATCGGTAATCACGACCTGCTGGATTTCGCCCGTTACGACTCCTGCTGAAAATATGCGCCCTGCCGCAGCGGCTCGGCAATTGTCCGGCCGGTTGATCTGACGGGGCGTTTTGCGCTTTGTTTCTGTCGTTATCGGATTTGAACGAGAAAAGCCCTGCGTATCGTCGATACACAAGGTTTTTGCACGTTTGCCCTCCTTCGCAGGGCTTTATGAGCGGGAAACGGGGTCGAACCCGCGACCCTCAGCTTGGGAAGCTGATGCTCTACCACTGAGCTACTCCCGCATTTCGGAGTACAAATATACTCCGCATTTTTCGATTTTTCAAGGTTTCGGGGCGGTAAATTTACCTTTACGCCACGATTTTTCAGCGATGCGAGGTTTTCGCATTTTTGAGACTGCGGCCTTCGGGCGTGTAAAGGTAATCGAGACGGTCGCCGAAATGCGCTTCCACCTTGTTGCGTACGACCTTCATCGTGCTGTTTACCAATCCGTTTTGTTCGGTGAAAGGCTCGTCTACGATCGCCAGCCCCGCCGGCAGCCACCGTTCGGGGAACTCCCCGCCGAAGATGCCGCCCGCACGGTAACGGTCTATTTCGCCGCCGAGGATCGCCGCCGCGGTCTCCGCCCGTTTTTCGGCCGCTACCCCGCGGCTGTCCAGTTCGCGCCGCAAGGCCTCGCGGTTCGGCACGACGATGGCGCCCGTAAACGGGCTCTGGTTGTTGTGTACGATGATCTGGTCGATGTAGGGCGACTTGTCCACGATCGCCTCTTCCATGCCTTCGGGACTGTATTTTTCGCCGTCGCTGGCGATCAGCAGGCTCTTGAAGCGGCCCAGCACATAGAGGAAGTCGTCCTTCGAGACATACCCCATGTCGCCCGTGTGCAGCCATCCGTCGCGCACGGTCTCGGCCGAAGCTTCGGGATTCTTCCAGTAACCGGCCATTACGTTTTCGCCGCGGATCACGATTTCGCCCTTTTCCCCGCGCGGCACCTCCCGGCCCGCTTCGTCCACGATTTTCAGGTCGAGCGGAATCAGGATTTTGCCCGACGAGCCGAAACGGTGCCAGTGGTATTTGGGCGAATTGGTCGAGATGACGGGCGTGGCCTCTGAAAGTCCGTATCCCTGAAACATCGGAATGCCGATGGCGTAGAAGAACCGCTGCAGCTCCGCGTCGAGCAGCGCGCCCCGCCTACGAAGAAGCGCAGGCTTCCGCCGAAGGCTTCGCGCACCTTGCGGAACAGCACGGCGTCGAACAGCCTGACCGCAGGCCACAGCAGGACGCGCCAGCCCTGCCCCGGCCGTAGCCGTCCTTATTATATAGGTAGGCCGTGCGGAGCGCCAGATTGAACAGCCGCTCCGTGAAGCGGCCCTTGGCGCGGATCGAACCCTCGATGTTCTTGCGGAAATTCTTGGCCAGCGCCGGCACCGACAGCAGGAAGTGCGGGCGCACTTCGCGGATATTCTGCGGAATGTTCTTGAGCGTCTCCATCGGCGTCGCGCCGACCTGCACCGTCGCCACCGTGGCGCCGCATGCGATCATGATGTAGAACCCACGACGTGCGCGAAGCAGTGGTCCAGCGGCAGTATGATGAGCGTCCGGAACGACGACGGAATGTCGATGCGCGAGAGCGACTGCTCGACGTTGGCCGTGTAGTTGCGGTGCGTCAGCACGACGCCCTTGGGATCGGCCGTGGTGCCCGACGTGTAGGTGATCGTCGCATAGTCGTCGTTCCCGATCCCCGCCCGATGGCGAGGAACTCCTCGCGGTGCTTCGACAGGTAGTCGCGGCCCAGCCTGCGGAGCGTTCCCAGCGCGGTTTCGCCCGGCTCCAGCGGTATGTGGCCTATGACGATGATATGCTTGACTCCGGGTAGTTCGGTGCGTATGCGGCGGATTTTCGGCAGCTGGTATTTCGATACGAACAGCGCCTTCACTTCGGCATGGCGCATACGGAACAGCAGGTCGTTCGACTCTTCGAGTTTCACCGACAGCGGCACGCTGACCGCCCCGGCATAGAAGACGCCCAGTTCCGAAGTGATCCATGCATTGCACCCCTCCGAGAGTATCGCCACTTTGTCCCCGGGGCGTATGCCCGCCGCGGCCAGCCCCGCGCCGGTCTCGAGCGCCTGCTCCCTGGTCTCGGCATAGGTCGTGGGTTCGAATGCCCGGTGTTTTTTCTCCAGCAGGAATGTCTTTGCCCCGTACTTTACGACGGAGTCCTCGAAAAGGTCGATGATGGTCTTCTTCATGGTCTGTTCCCGGTTAATCCATTTTCAAAACGGCGAGGAATGCCGACTGCGGCACCTCCACGTTGCCTATCTGACGCATGCGTTTCTTGCCTTTCTTCTGTTTTTCGAGCAGCTTGCGCTTGCGCGAGATGTCGCCGCCGTAGCATTTGGCCGTCACGTCCTTGCGCACGGCCTTCACTGTTTCGCGGGCTATGATCTTGGCGCCGATCGCGGCCTGTATGGCGATGTCGAACTGCTGGCGCGGGATCAGCTCCTTGAGTTTCTCGCACATCTTGCGCCCGAAATCATAGGCATGGTCGGTATAGGTCAGCGACGAGAGCGCGTCGACCGGCTCGCCGTTGAGCAGGATGTCCAGCTTGACGAGCTTCGAAGGCTGGTAGCCCGTGCGGTGGTAGTCGAACGAGGCATAGCCTTTCGAAATGCTTTTGAGCTTGTCGTAGAAGTCGAAAACGATCTCCGAGAGGGGCATGTCGAAATTCACCTCCACGCGATCCTGCGTGATGAAGGTCTGGTTCTTCATCACGCCGCGCTTGTCGATGCATAGCTTGATGACGTTGCCCAGGAATTCCGCCTTGGTGATGATCTGCGCCAGGATATAGGGCTCCTCGATTTTGGCGATCTTCGTCACCTCGGGCAGCCCCGAGGGATTGTGCACCTCCACCACGTCGCCCTGCGTCGTGGTGATGCGGTACGAGACGTTGGGCACGGTGGTGATCACGTCCATGTCGAACTCGCGGTAGAGCCGCTCCTGGATGATCTCCATGTGCAGCAGCCCGAGGAACCCGCAGCGGAACCCGAAGCCGAGCGCCAGCGAGCTTTCGGGCTCGAACGTCAGCGAGGCGTCGTTGAGCTGCAGTTTTTCGAGCGAGGCGCGCAGATCTTCGTACTGGTCGGCCTCCACGGGGTAGACGCCCGCGAAGACCATCGGCTTCACGTCCTCGAAGCCCGCGATGGCTTCCTTTGCCGGGGCGGTCACCGAGGTGATCGTGTCGCCCACCTTGACGTCCGACGAGGTCTTGATGCCCGAGCAGATATACCCCACGTCGCCCGCCCTGATCTCCGTGCGGGGCTGCATCTTGAGTTTCAGCACGCCCACCTCGTCGGCGTCGTACTGGCTGCCCGTATTGAAGAACTTCACGTGGTCGCCCTTGCGGAGCGTGCCGTTGAATACGCGGTAATAGGCGATGATGCCGCGGAAGGGGTTGAACACCGAGTCGAAGATCAGCGCCTGCAACGGGGCGTTCTCGTCGCCCTGCGGCGCCGGTATGCGCCCCACGATGGCCTCCAGCACCTCTTCCACGCCGAGCCCCGTCTTGCCCGAGGCCAGCAGGATATCCTCGTCCTTGCAGCCGATCAGGTCGATCACCTGGTCTTTCACCTCGTCGATCATGGCCGAATCCATATCGATCTTGTTCAGCACGGGGATGATTTCCAGGTCGTGCCCCACGGCCAGGTAGAGGTTCGATATGGTCTGCGCCTGAATGCCCTGCGTGGCGTCGACGACCAACAACGCGCCTTCGCACGAGGCGATGGCGCGCGACACTTCGTACGAGAAGTCAACGTGTCCCGGGGTGTCGATCAGGTTGAGCGTGTACGCTGTCCGTCGCGGCCGTGTACTCCATCTGGATGGCGTGGCTCTTGATGGTGATTCCCTTTTCGCGTTCGAGGTCCATGTCGTCGAGCACCTGCGACTGCATTTCGCGCTGGTTAGCGTGTTGGTCTTCTCCAGCAGACGGTCGCGAGTGTCGATTTGCCGTGGTCGATGTGGGCTATGATGCAGAAATTTCGGATGTTTTTCATATATAAGGGAAAACTTCGCAAAATATACATAAATTTTGAATATATCGGAGGGCTTCCGTTTGCCGGAATGGCACAAATTGCTTATATTTGCGGCTTCAACAAGTTAGGTTAAGATGTTAAGCGGGCAATCGCATCCAAGCTCCGGGGCTACGAGACCCCGTTCTACCTTCTGACGACATGGCGCTGTTGCGCCAGACCCGAAAGCGTCGTCTACGAGTCGAAGAAATACGGCTACAAGGTCCACTACGCCATCAAGGCCAACTACGACGACCATCTGCTGGCGGTCATCCGCGAATACGGGCTGGGCATCGACTGCGCCTCGGGCAACGAGCTGCGCAAGGCCGTCGAGGCTATTCGACCCCAAGGGCATCGTCTATGCGGGCGTGGGCAAACGCGACAAGGAGCTGAAATACGCCATCGAGCAGAACATTCTGGCCATCCACTGCGAGTCGATTCAGGGCTGGAGCTGGTCGACGCCCTTTCGGCCGGGCAAGGTGACCGACATCGCGCTGCGCATCAACCCCGACATCGACCCCAAGACCAACCACTGCATCGATACGGGGCAGGCTGACAGTAAGTTCGGCATTTCATATGAAGAGGTACTCGAGCACGCCAAGGAGATCCGCGCGCTCAAGTATATCAATATAATAGGCCTGCATCTGCATATCGGGTCGCAGATCCGCGAGCTGCACGTCTTCGAGAACATGTGCAACAAAGTCAACGTCATCGTCGAGAACCTCGAAAAGCTGGGGTGTTCGTTCCGTTTCGTCGACGTGGGTGGCGGCCTGGGCGTCAACTACGACGTGCCCGAGAACGAACCGATCCCCAATTTCGCTTCGCTGTTCTCGATCGTGCACAACCACCTCTCGGTCGGCGACCGCGAAGTGCATTTCGAATTCGGCCGCTCGATCGTCGCCGAATGCGGCGAGCTGATTACGAAGGTGCTCTTCAACAAGACCACCGCCACGGGCCGCAAGCTGGTGATCGTCGATGCCTCGATGACCGAGCTGATCCGTCCGGCGCTCTACGGCTCGTACCACAACATCGAGAACATCACCTCCGAAGACGAGGCGCGCGACAAATATACCATCGTGGGCACGGCCTGCGAATCGACCGACGTGTTCGACGAGAACGTCACCCTGCGCAAGACCCGCCGCGGCGACCTGCTTACGATCAAGTCGGCCGGAGCCTACGGCATGTCGATGGCTTCGCGTTACAACCTCCACGACCTGCCCGGCGCCGTTTACAGCGACGAAATCAATAGATAAAGGCGGCTCCGGCCGCTTCCTCATCGCTATGTGGCTCACTTTGGCATTCACCTCGGCGGCGCTGCTCGGCTTCTACGATGCGGCCAAGAAAAGGCCCTCACCGGCAACGCCGTGCTGCCCGTGCTGTTGCTCAACACCTCTTTCGACGCTGTTCTTCCTGCCGCGATCCTCTCGGCGGAGTTCGGCCTCGGATGGTTCGACCATACCCTGCTGGCGACGGCTCTCGGCACATGGGAGGCCCACGCCCTGGTCGTTCTGAAATCGGCCATCGTCCTACGTCGTGGATTTTCGGTTACTTCGGCATGAAGCACCTCCCGATCACCATCGTCGGGCCGATCAATGCCACGCGCCCCGTCATGGTGCTCGTCGGGGCCATGCTCGTCTTCGGCGAGCGGCTGAACGCCTGCCAGTGGACCGGCGTCCTACTGGCACTCGTGTCGCTCTTCATGCTGAGCCGTTCGAGCCGCCGCGAAGGGGTCGACTTCGCGCACAACGTCTGGATACTCTGCATCGCCCTGGCCGCCGTCATGGGTGCCGTCAGCGGGCTGTACGACAAATATATCATGGCGCGCCTCGACCCGGTCTTCGTGCAAAGCTGGTACAACCTTTACCAGTTCTTCATGATGGCCGTCCTGACCGCCGCGGTATGGTGGCCGAAGCGGCACGCCTCCACGCCTTTCCACTGGAGCTGGGCCATCCCGCTGATCTCGGTATTCTTGTCGCTGGCCGACTTCGCCTACCTCATGGCCCTGCGCGATCCCGACGCCATGATCTCCGTCGTGTCGATGGTGCGCCGCGGCTCGGTCGTGGTTTGGTTCGCCTGCGGCGCCCTGCTCTTCCGCGAACGGAATCTGCGCGCCAAGGCCGTCGATCTCATCCTCATCCTGGTCGGCATGGTCTTCTTGTGGCTCGGGTCGCGGTAGCCTGCGTTTCGGGTGCGGATGTGCGCCGTTTTTAGCGGCTCCCGATCCCCGTCGGCAACACTGTTTCCCGGCACGGACGGCTCGGGAAATGAAAAAGGATGCCCGCCCGAAGGCCGGCATCCTTTTCGGTCGCGGATGGTTCCACCCGTCAGATGATCTTGCTTAACTGGCTGACCGTCTTTGCGATCTCGTCGTCGCCCGGCACGTAGTCCCGCAGCGCCCCGGCCAGGTACTGCTCGTAGGCGTAGAGGTCGATCACGCCGTTGCCCGAGAGGTTGAACAGGATCGTCCGCGGCGTTCCCTCCTCCTTGGCCTGCAACGCCTCGCGAATTGCCGCCGCGATGGCGTGGGTCGACTCGGGCGCCGGGATGATCCCCTCGGTCTTGGCGAAGAGGATGCCGGCCGCGAGGGTCTCGGTCTGCGGCAGCGACCGGGCCTCGACCAGTCCGTCCTTCAACAGCTGGCTCACGATCGAACCCGCCCCGTGGTAGCGCAGGCCGCCCGCATGGATGTCCGACGGTTGGAAATCATGCCCGAGCGTATACATCGGCAGCAGCGGCGTGAACCCGGCCACATCCCCGAAATCGTACTGGAACGTGCCGCGCGTGAGTTTCGGGCAGCTCGACGGCTCGACGGCCACGATGCGGATATTCCTGCCTTCGACAAGGTTCCTGCGCAGGAACGGGAAGCCCAGTCCTGCGAAATTGCTGCCGCCGCCGAAGCAGCCGATCACCACGTCCGGCTCGGCGCCGGCCATCTCCATCTGTGCGACCGCCTCCTGCCCGATGACGGTCTGGTGCAGGATCACGTGGTTCAGCACGCTGCCCAGGCAGTAGCGGGTGTCCTCCGGGTGTTGCAGAGCCATCTCCACGGCCTCCGAGATCGCCAGCCCGAGGCTTCCCGAGCAGTCGGGGTCGCGTTCGAGCGCTGCGCGGCCCGAGGCGGTGATTGTGCTGGGCGACGCGATGCACTCGGCGCCCCACGTGTTCATCATCAGCCGCCGGTAGGGTTTCTGTTCGTAGCTGACCTTCACCATGAAAACCTGCACGTCGAGCCCGAAATGCTTGGCTGCGAAGGCGATGGCCGCGCCCCACTGCCCGGCGCCCGTTTCGGTCGTCAGGTGGCGTATGCCCTGCTTGTAGTTGTAGTAGGCCTGCGGCACGGCGGTGTTGGGCTTGTGCGATCCGGCGGGCGATACGCTTTCGTTCTTGAAATAGATCTTTGCCGGGGTGCCGAGGGCTTTTTCCAGTCCCGTGGCGCGCACCAGCGGCGAAGGCCGCCATATCTTGTAGATCTCCTGCACCTCTTCGGGGATGTCGATGAAACGCTCCGTCGACATCTCCTGGTCGATCAGTTCTTCGGCGAAGATGGCGCTCATCTGCTCCTTCGTCACGGGCTGCTTGGTCGCGGGATGCAGCGGCGGCAGCGGTTTGTTGGGCATGTCGGCCACGATGTTGTACCATTGTGTGGGCATCTGACGCTCGGTCAGGCAGAATTTCTTTGTTTCCATGTTTTTTTTGTCTATTTCTGTGTTCGGTAAAATGTGATGCAAAAGAAAAAGCCCGTTGTTTACTCTCTCGTAAACAACGGGCTTGTGTGTTCGTTATGCTTTCAACTATACACGCACTGAGCCGCACTCATTGTCCACGAGAGTCAACGAGCGCCACCACCATGCCTGTATGTTAAAGTTCCGGATCATAAATTCCTGTTTCGTTTTGGCAAATATAACGGGTCGCAACCGTAAAACCAAATTTTTCGCCATAAATTTTCGACACCTAAATATATGGCGTCCTCCCCTTTCCGTGCCCGTCCGTCGAAAAGCCGGTCGAAGCGCCGGCGCGATTTAGTGCGCCAATCTCGACGAGATTAACAATTTTTATGTATCTTTGTTCGATTTTAGCATGCCGTTCCGGACGCTGTGACGGCGGACTCCCGCCTTGGCGGGGATTCCGGGCGGCCGGACCTGCAAACGCGGCCTTCCGCCGCGGGAAGGCGGTCCGGCATGTTGAACTGCAAGAGGAACATTAAAGCTTTTAATTATGAATATTTCGTATAACTGGCTTAAACGCTATCTCGACACCGATCTTCCGGCCGAAGAAATCGCACGGATACTGACGACATCGGACTCGAAGTCGAGGGTTTCGAGAAGATCGAGACCGTAAAGGGCGGGCTTCACGGCGTCGTGGTCGGCGAGGTGCTGACCTGCACGGACCATCCGATTCGGACCACCTGCACCCGACGGTCGACGTCGGCACGGGCGAACCGCTGCAGATCGTCTGCGGCGCCCCCAACTGCCGCGCGGGGCTGAAAGTGCTTTGCGCGACGGTGGGCACGGTGCTCTACCCCGGCGGCGGCGACGAGGAATTCAAGATCAAGCGCAGCAAGATCCGCGGCGTGGAATCGCTCGGCATGCTTTGTGCCGAGGACGAACTGGGCATCGGAGCCTCGCACGACGGGATCATGGAGCTTCCCGCCGATGCCGTGGCGGGTACGACGGCCAGGGACTACCTCCGCATCGAGGACGACTACCTGATCGAGGTGGGGCTCACGCCCAACCGTGTGGATGCCGCGTCGCACATCGGCGTGGCGCGCGACCTGGCGGCCTATCTGCGCAGCCGGGGGGAAGATGTTTCGGTGAAGATGCCCGACGTGTCGGCTTTCGCCCCGGACAACCACGACCTCGGCGTGAAAATCCGCGTCGAGAACCACGAGGCGGCGCCCCGCTATGCGGGCGTGACCGTGAAAAACTGCAAGATAGCCCCCTCGCCCGAGTGGATGCAGAACTGCCTGCGTGCCGCGGGCATCAACCCCAAGAACAACCTGGTGGACATCACCAATTTCGTGCTTTTCGAACTGGGACAACCTCTGCACGCGTTCGACGCGGCGAAGATCGAGGGCCGCGAGGTCGTCGTGCGCACCTGCGCCGAAGGTACGCCCTTCGTGACTTTGGACGGCGTGGAGCGCAAGCTCACGGCGGACGACCTGATGATCTGCTCGGCCGAGCGTCCGATGTGCATCGCCGGCGTCTTCGGCGGCCTGGATTCGGGCATCAGCGACACCACGACCGACGTGTTCATCGAGAGCGCCTATTTCAACCCCGTATGGGTGCGCAAAACCGCCAAGCGCTTCGGCCTGAACACCGATTCGTCGTTCCGTTTCGAGCGCGGTGTCGATCCCAATATGCAGGTCTATGCCGCCAAGCGTGCCGCCCTGCTGATGAAGGAGCTGGCCGGGGGCGAGATTTCGAGCGACATCACCGACATCTACCCACTCCTGTCGAAGACTTCAAATTCGACATCTCCTTCGCCCGCATCGACTCGCTGATCGGCAAGAAGATTCCGAAGATACGGTCCGCACGATCCTCGCCGCGCTGGAAGTGAAGATTCTCGCCGAGAAGAGGGTGTGCTGAGCGTCGCCGTGCCGCCCTACCGCGTGGACGTGCAGCGCGAAGCCGACCTCGTCGAGGATATCCTCCGCATCTATGGCTACAACAATGTCGAGATTCCCTCGCGCGTCCGTTCGACGCTCTCCTATGCGCCCAAACCCGACCGCAACCGCCTGATGAACCTCGCCGCCGACTACCTATCGGCCAACGGCTTTACGGAGATCATGTCCAACTCGCTGACCAGGGCGGCCTATTACGAAGGGTTGGAGAGCTACCGGGCGGAAAACTGCGTGCGTATCCTCAACCCGCTGAGCGCCGACCTCAGCGTCATGCGCCAGACGCTGCTGTTCAACATGCTGGAAGCCGTGCAGCTCAACGCCAACCGCCGCAACGGCGACCTGAAACTCTACGAGTTCGGCAACTGCTATTTCTACGACGAGGCCAAACGTGCGGACGAAAACCCCCTGGCAGCCTATTCCGAAGAGTACCGCCTGGCGATCGCCGTGACGGGCGTGGCCGAGCCTGCGTCGTGGAACGCCCGGCCGCAGGCCGCGTCGTTCTTCACACTGCGCGCCGTGGCCGAGAAACTTCTGCGCCGCTTCGGCATCGACATTTATGCGCTCCGGACTGAGACGCTGCAAAACGACCTCTTCGGCGAGGCGCTCTCGATGTCGCTTGGCGGCAAGGAGCTGCTGCAGATCGGCACGGTAAGTGCTAAAATCCGCCGTCGACTCGATGTCAAGCAGGATGTTTACTATCTGGAGATGAATTTCGACGCGCTCGTGAAATCGACCCGCAAGCATAAGATTGCGGCCGAGGAGCTTTCGAAGTTCCCCGAAGTGAAACGCGACTTGGCCCTTCTGATCGACAAGCAGGTGACCTTCTCTGCGCTGCGCGACGTGGCGTTCGCCACTGAGCGCAAACTGCTCAAGAGCGTTTCGCTGTTCGACGTCTACGAGGGCGACAAACTTCCCGAAGGCAAGAAATCCTACGCCCTGAGCTTCATCCTCGAAGACAAGACCCGCACGCTCGACGAGAAGACGATCGAAAAGGCGATGAAGAACCTCACCGCGCAGTTCGAACAGCGGTGCGGAGCTCAGGTCCGCGGTTGATCCCAATCCGAATGCCGCTCGTCGCATCTCGATGCGGGCACACGCCCGCCACGGTCATGCCGACGAGCTTATTGACCATAAATCGAAGCCGCCTGTACGTTACGAACAGGCGGCTTTTTACCGAAACCATGCAACGAACCTCCCGAACGCTCTGCCTGACCACGCTGTTTTTCGCAGCCGGCGCCGCGCTGTTCTTTACCAAGGCGGCGGTGATTCCGTATAAGGTCGCTTATCCGGTCCTGCTGCTGTCGCTGTCGCTCTTTTATCTCCGGCTGAAACCGCTGATTCCGGTCGGCGCGGCGCTCTTGTTGTCGGCCGTTGGCGATGCGGCGGGCGCCGGGGGATGTTCATTCCGCAGATGCTGTTTTTCGCTTTGGCGCACGGAGCCTACATGTGCTACTTCTTGCCGCAGGCGCAACTTGCGCCCCGGCCTTTTGTCTGGCCGGTGCTGACGGCCCTGCTGCTGTTTCTGTTCGTCTGCATCGTTCCCCGCGCCGCCGATCCGGCCGAACGCGCGGGCGTCGCCGTCTACGGACTCGTCGTCGCGGGCATGCTGTACAGCGCGCTTCAGTACCGCGGAGCGTATGCCGCATGGTTCCGCCTTGCGGCCCTGTTGTTTGTCTTTTCCGACTCCGTGATCGCATGGGGACGCTTCGTCGCGCCCGTTCCCTGCCGGACCTATGTCGTGATGATTACCTATTATGCCGCGCAATACCTCTTCTACCTCTTTGCCGTCAGAGCGGCGACTCTTTCCGACTCTCCGCATTGATGCGGCCGTTGAAATGCCGAGCGGTATTGTAGTGCGATATTGTCATCGCTTATTTAGGCCGGAGGCACACTGTTCGCGTTAGTTGTCTCGCCAAGGCGGCTCCTTCCGTGTCATAGTCGCTTTTTCGCTCCGTCTTACAGTACCGGCTTTATCTGCGGCGGCTGGATCGTGACGTAGGGCGTGCCGTTGTCGTCGCAGGTCGAGACGATGCGTACGGCTTTCACCGGCCGGCCGGGCTTTAAAGTTATACTGCCCTTTTCCAGATCGCCCGCGCGTTCGTATGTCGTGCCGTCGTACGACACCTCTGCATAACCGGTGGTTATAATGGTTTTGGGCAGCTGGCGGTTTCCCGTCTGCAAAACATTTCGCGGCACTTCACCGGCTGTTCATAGGTGTAGAGTATCCAGTCCTGCTGACGGCAGGCGCGGCGCGTGCGCGCAAGTCCCTTGTAGGCCGAGGCGTTCGTATAGGGAACTGCGTGCTTTCGCCCATCGAGGTGGTGATCGTCACGGCGGGCGCAAGGGGCCTGTAGTAGGATTTGTCGGCCACATAGGGACTGCGTCCCGTCTTGTAGCGCGTCAGGAAGCGGTAGAGATGCGGTTTTTCGGTTTTGACGGGGCCGGTGTACCGATGCTCTTCGGGCGAATCGCCTTCGAGGTAGAAGATTTCCGAGCCGTCGTCCGCCACGACGGTGAAGGCGCCCTCCTTGTAGCTTACCTTGGGCGGGAAAAGCCGGAAGCGGATGCCCATGGCCGCCATGCGGTCGTAATGGTCGGTCAGCTCCCTGTAATAGGCGTCCCAGCCCTCGCAGTTGCCGCGCCAAGCTATGCGGGCGAGCGCGCAGATGCGCGGAAAACACATGTAGTCCAGATAGTCGGGCTTTTCGGGCTCGTGCGAAACGTAGGCTTCGCTGAAGAACGTCCCCTGCAGGCCGACGACGTTGCGCATCTGTTCATCGCTGAAGCCCTTTTCGGTGAAGTCGAATCCGAAGACCTTTTAGCGTCGAAGACCGCCGCCCAGTCGTGCCCTCCTCCTGCGGCGTCTGCCGCATGTCGAAATAGAAGTATTCGCCCGGCATCACCACGGTCTTGTAGCCTTTCGCCGTTGCGTCGAGACACGCCTTGACGCTCTGCCAGCCGTATACGAGACATTCGCGCGAGAGGCCGCCCGTGGTCACGGCTTCGTTCCACACGCCGGGACGCTTGCCGTTGGCCGCGAGAATCGCCGCCATGCGCTCCATGAAGAGGTCTTCCAATCGGTGCGGATCGGTCATGCCCCGCCGGCTCATCAGCGCCTGACAGTCGGGGCAGCGGTTCCACTGGGTCATGTCCACCTCGTCGCCGCCGACGTGTATGTACTCCGAGGAAACAGCGCGCATAACTCGCCGAGGATGTCGGTCAGCAGTGCGTAGTTCTCTTCGCGGGCCACGCACCACGCCGAACGGTAGTCGTAACCGTTGGTCGAAACCGTGTCGGGCGGATAGTTGCAGCGTATTTCGGGATGCACCGACGCGATGTTGCGGCTGTGCCCCGGCAGGTCGATTTCGGGGATGATCTCGATGTTGCGCGCCGCCGCATAGCGGATCAGGCCGCGCATCTCGTCCTGCGTGTAATACCCGCCGTACTTCTCGTCCCATTTGCCGTAGACCGGACGCACGGGCGAATCGCCGCCGCGGAAGCCGCCGATTTCGGTCAGTTCGGGATGCGATCTGATTTCGATACGCCACCCTTCGTCGTCTGAAAGATGAAGATGCAATTTGTTGATTCCATGATAGGAAAGCAAGTCTATGTAACGCTTTACTCCATCCACTCCGATCCATGTGCGGGCCACGTCCAGCATCATGCCCCGGTACGCGAAGCGCGGGGCGTCGTCGATCCGCGTGCAGGCGACTTCGACGGGCAGCGGGCACGCCTTGGCGTAGACCTCGGGCGGCAACAGCCGCAGCAGCGCCTGGATGCCGTTGAAGACGCCGCCGTAGTCGCCTCCCGTGATCTCGATCCGCTGCGGCTTCACGGCCAGCGTGTAGGCCTCGCGGCCGAGCGTCGGGTCTGTCGTGAGCACGATCGCGTCGTCGGCCGACATACTGTCGCTGGCCTTTCCGACGTTGATATATTCGCGCAGGTAGCCGGCCAGCGGCGCGAGCGGCGTCTCGTAACAGAGCATCGTCCGGGCTGATGCGGCAGGCGCCCTCGTAGAAAGCCTGACGGGCCGGCGACGGCTGGGCATGTGCCGTGAGGAAGGTGCAGAGCACACCCGCGAGGGGCAGCAGGTATCGCAGTTTCATGGCGGTACGGAATTTTGTTCGACAAAGTTACTTTTTCCGCCGAATTGCTACCTTTGCTGAAAATAAATTCCGGCATGGACGGGCGCGCTCAGGCAGATCGGCCGACTCCGCTTCCCGAACAGCCATTGCCGTAAACTGTAACTGAGCATGGAAGATAAACGACTGGAGGCTACGGCCCGTTTGCTCGAAGTGATGAATACGCTGCGCCGCGAGTGTCCGTGGGACCGCGAGCAGACTTTCGATTCGCTGCGGAGCAATACCATCGAGGAGACGTACGAGCTGGCCGACGCCATCACCGACCACAATATGGAGGGCATCAAGGAGGAGCTGGGCGACCTGCTGCTGCATGTGGTGTTCTACTCCAGCTGGGCGAGGAGGCGGGAGCCTTCGATTTCGGCGAGGTCGCCGATGCCCTGTGCGACAAGCTGATATACCGTCATCCGCATGTCTACGGCGATATTCACGCCAATACGCCCGACGCGGTCAAGGAGAACTGGGAAGCCCTGAAACTCCGCAAGAAAAACCGCAAGAGCGGTACGCTGGGCGGCGTTCCCCGCTCGCTGCCGGCGCTGGTCAAGGCATTCCGCGTAGGCGAGAAGGCCGCGGCGACGGGCTTCGACTGGCAGAAGCGCGAGGATGTGTGGGACAAGGTGAAGGAGGAGACCGCCGAAGTCGAGGCCGAGATGCGCTCGGGCGACAAGGCGAACCTCGAAGCCGAGTTCGGCGACTTGTTCTTTGCGCTGGTCAACGCTGCGCGGCTCTACGGCGTCGATCCCGAATCTGCGTTGGAGCGTACGAACAAGAAGTTCATCCGCCGCTTCAATTACATGGAGGAACAGGCTGCCGCCGAAGGACATACGCTCCACGAGCTTCCGCTCGAAAAGATGGAGGAGTACTGGCAGGAGGCCAAACACGAAGAGACATTTAACAGCATGTGTCCGCACTAATGCCAAGTCCCCTCCGAGGAGGGGATTTAGGAGGGTCAGACCTGAAAACACGGCTTTGCCGTGAATGTCCGCCCTCGGACACGCGGAGACGATACAAAAGCGAAGTGACATTTAATAGCATATAAACTTATGGCATTGATTAAAGAAGTGCGGGGGCACACCCCCGTGATCGGAGAAAATACGTTCCTGGCCGAGACGGCCGTCATCCTGGGCGACGTGACCATTGGCCGCGACTGCTCCATCTGGTACAATGCCGTGCTGCGCGGCGACGTGAACAAAATCGTCATCGGCGACCGTACGAACATCCAGGACGGCGTCGTGCTGCATACGATTTACGACAAGGCCAAACACCCGTCGCAGACCATCATCGGCAACGACGTGTCGGTGGGCCACAACGCCATCGTCCACGGCGCCGTCATCGGCGACAACTGCCTGATCGGTATGGGCGCTACCCTGCTGGACAATGCCGTGGTTCCGTCGGGCTGCATCATCGCGGCCAACGCGCTGGTGCTCTCAACGCCAGCTGGAACCCAATTCGGTGTATGCGGGCGTGCCGGCCAAGAAGGTCAAGGAGGTGACGCCCGAGCAGCGCGAGGAGATCATCCGCCGCACGGCGCACGATTACATGCTCTATGCCTCGTGGTTCAAGGAGGATGAATGACCCTGCCGGGGCGTAAGGAGATGCGATGAACCTGCAATCGAAATATTCCGACCTGATGCTCAACCTGCTGGTTGCGCTGGCCATCAGCCTGGTGGTCAACTTTTCCTATGTGCTGTTGCTGATCGTCGAGCAAAAGGGCGAAGGACAGCCGCGGCCGGCGCGGGCGAGCGTCATTGCGCGCGGCGAGGAAGGAACGCTGCGGGTAAGTCCCGACGGCCACGGCTACATCGTCTACGAGAACGGCGACAGCGTCATGTGATGATGCAGCGCATCTACCGGATGAACCTGAAGGACGGCGACCGTCTGGTGGCGAATCTGGCCGCGCCGCGCGTCACGGGGCGCATCCGGTGATGACCGAACTGCGTATGCGCAACGGCGAGGAGTTTGATTACAGCACGCTCTACAACCGGCCGTCGAGGACTTCGGAGCTGACGTTGCAGTTGATCTACTACCTGGTCGTATCGTTCATCATGCTCTCGATCCTGACCTCCGCACGCCGCAATTACAAGGCGGGGCGTTTTGCCCTCCACTGCATGGGGTGCCTCGTGGCGGCCGCGGCGCTTTATATCTTCGCCCCTGTCCGCGAATGGCATTCGGGGCAGATCGTCCTGAATTTCATGAGCGGGCATATCTTCGACTACATGCTGCTGCTCAAGTGTTCGTTCGCCGTGGCCGTGTCGATGCTCTACGGCTGGGTCTACGTGCTCAACTCGAAGCAGCAGGCGGTCGTCATGGAGAACGAACGGCTCAAGAACGAGAACCTCACGACCCGCTACAACATGCTCGTCGGGCAGATCAACCCCCATTTCTTCTTCAATTCGCTCAATTCGCTGGCGATGCTCGTGCGCGAGAAGCACGACGACAAGGCGCTGACCTACATCGACCAGCTGTCGTA